>JAISRV010000038.1 GCA_031273445.1 Candidatus Adiutrix sp.
GGACTGGCCTGTCGCTGATTCCCTTGAGGGTAAAATCAGCCCGGGCCTTGCCGTAAAATCTTTCTCTTTCCCCCGCCCCTGGCTCGGCTGACTCTTACTGACCTGGGGAGAAGGTCAGGCGGAAACCAAGGCCGTCGTGCCGGGAGTCCGGCGAGCTGCGGTACCGGTAGGCCGACCGGCAATGCCCGGCGTAGGTGTAGTTGAACCAAGCGCCGCCACGATTAACCCGGAACGAGCCTGAAGACGGCCCCCGCGGATCCGTCGCCGGACTGGCGGCATAGTAGTTCTTGTCATGCCAGTCCCGCACCCACTCCCAAACATTCCCGTGCATATCATACAAACCCCAGCCGTTGGGTTCCTTCTGCCCCACCGGGTGCGTCGTATCTCCCGAATTGTCTCTGTACCACGCATAACGCCCTAACTCGCCGGCGTCATCCCCAAATGAATAAGCGCTTGTCGTCCCCGCCCGGGCCGCGTATTCCCACTCCGCCTCCGTCGGCAGACGATATTTATTCCCTCCCTCCTTCTGATTCAATTTCTTGATGAAAACCTGCACGTCATCCCAGGAAACCCGCTCCACAGGGTTGCTCTGGCCCTTGAATCGACTGGGGTTGTCGCCCATCACCGCCGCCCACTGACTCTGGGTCACTTCGTATTTGCCCAAGTAAAAAGGTTTACTGATGGTCACTCGGTGGGCCGGCGTTTCATCATCATCAGCCTTCTCAAAATTCTTGTCCGCGCCCATGGTGAACGAACCAGCCGGGATCAGCACGAATTCCATGCCGATGCTGTTGGTCTTTTCCTCAGCCAAGGCCGCCGACGCGCCGCCCAGCATAAGCAGGGCCGCCAGCGCGGGCAGCCGCAAAATCACTCTTAACCGCATCATAAGCTCCTTTCCCGACTCAAAGCCGCTTCAGAGGGCCATGATTATTTCCTTGCGCCTCCATAGACGTTTATTAATTTATACGCCGATATTAACCATCATGTCAAAAAAGCACAAGGAGATTCAGCGCCCCGGGCCGCTGCCGCGCTGAGGCGTTTTTTCCAGGCGCGGGAAAACCAGACTTGGCGTGCCCGAAGCAAGGCTCACGCCAACCATTTGCTTCCGCCGACTTGGCAAAAAGAGAAGAATCGGATTCCAGATCGCGCTTTTTACTTGACACGAGGCCACATAAGGAGCGATTGCCCTGTCATTGACGCATATGAGGCTGGAAAACAGGTCTGGAACATGCTAACATAGTCATTTCAGCGGCCCGTAAATGCCTGCGGCGGCCGCTTCAACTTTATCTGCGACTGGCGGCGATATGGCCTTTGACGGAAAAATGAGCCGGCCCGGCGGCTCCGCCCGCAAAAAGGGCTCCGAGACCACAAAATTTCTGTATGTGGTTATGGCGGCCTTGCCGCTGGCGGCTGGCGTCGCCCTCTGGCTTTTTCTGGCCCCGGAATCTCTGGCCAGGCTTATGGGCTATTTCAACCGCCAGGCGCCGGAAATAGAATCCCTGACCGTGGTCATAGACGGGCGCCTCCAGGCGCTGGCCCCCGGCGCCGTTGTTGAAATGCATCCGCGGGAGTCCCTCAGCGTCCAGAGCCTCCAAAGCAACCGCTGGCTGAATTATGATTTGCGTCTGTATTCCCCCGACTTCGACATCTCCGCCGTGACCGGCGGCGCTTCGGCCGCGCCCTTGGCGCTTTTGGGGGCGGAGGCTTTTGAAGACCCGCGGACCTTGCGCATGGAGATCAAGGAAGGGCAGGCGGTGGTCGCGGCTTTTTCTTTTCGGGTTTCTTTTACGGCGCGGGATCTGGAGGCGCGCGGCGATGAGGCTGGAGACCCCGCCCGCAAAGCCGAACTTTACCGCAAAGCGCTCGCCTCGGCCTCTGAGACGCCGGAGACGCCGGCGCTGCGGGCCAAACTCATTGAAGCCCTGACCGCGGCCGGGCGCTATGAACAGGCCGCGGAACTGCATGAAGAGCAATTGGCCGAAAATCCCGATGATGTCGGGGCTTTGACCAGTCTTTTGGAGCTATATGCCGCCCTGGGCGACTCTGGGCGCCAGATCGCGACCCTGGAGCGCCTGATCCGGCTGAGCGACTCCCTCGGCCGGCCGCAGTTGTCTTATACCCTGCAATTAGCCGAAATATTGAAGAAAGACGGCCAGGGGCCGCAGGCGGCCATGATCTATGAAAATCTGCTCCGCGACGCTTCCGAGAGCCAGAGGGCCGTCTATCTGGGCGAATTGATCGCTCTTTACCGCGACGCGCGCAACGTCTCCGGTCAAATAGAAACCTGGAAGCGGCTTTTGACGGTTTTGCCCGAAGGGCAGGCGACGGCCATATGGTCCGAAATTATCGCCCTGGCCGAAAAGTCCGCTGATATGCCCGGCCAAATAGAGGGCTGGCGGGCTTTGGCCGCCATGTTGCCGCCGAGCCAAAACAAGGCCAATGCTTATAAACAGATGGCCCTGCTTCTGGTCAGGTCGGAAAAATACCCGGAGGCCCGGGCGGCTTATCTGGAGGCGGCCAAGTTCGACCCGGAGGACGCCAACGTCTATTTGAACCTGGCCCGCCTGGCCCGGCGACAAGGCGAACGGGAGTCCTATCGCGCCAATTTGCTGAAGGTGACCGAACTGTCCCCGACTCGCTTTGAGGCGCGGCTGGAATTGGCGGAAGCTTATTTCGACGATCTGATGTTCGACGAAGCCAAAGCGGAATATATGACCCTGGCCGACCAGAAGCCCGACGACGCGGTTGTGCGGCTGCGCCTTATCGCCCTTCTGGAGCGTGAAGGCGACCAGGAACATCTTATCGAACAGTATGAGCGCCTGTTGCGGCAGCAGCCCGACGACAAAGTGGCCGCCTATAATTTTGGGGTTTTGTGCTTTAATGAAAAACAATGGGACCGCGCCGTCGAAGCCTTTAAAAAAGTCGTCAGCCTGGACCCGGCGGACGCTGAGGCCCGGGCCTATCTGCTGGCGGTCTATAAGGAAAAAGGCCTGATCAGGGAGATGCTGGCCGAAGCTCTGGAGTTGTATCGCCTGGACCCCTCTAAAACGGTCTACCGCGACCTTATGGCCAATCACTTTGAAAACGTCGGGGACTGGAAATCTTTCGCCCGCATGGCCGAAGAGGTCGCCAGGATTCTGCCGGCCGATCCGGCCGGTTGGCGGCTTCTGGCCAAGGCGCAAAACCGGCTGGGCCTGAAGGCTGAAGAAGCCCAAAGCCTGTGGCGGGCCGCCGACGCGGTCAAAAACGAAGTCGAGCCGTGGCTGACGGCCGCCGCCGCCCTGGCGGCGGCCGGCGACCTGAAACAAGCCCAGCGGGCTTACCAGAAAGTGCTGGAGCTGGACCCGGGCCATGAAAAAGCCTCGGAGGCCCTTCTGGAACTGGCCTTAAAGGAACTTCAAAAAAAATGACGCCTCGCCCGGCCGCCTCGCCCGGCCTGAGCCCCTAGCATTTCAATAATGAGAGTTGAGAGGACATGGGACTGCTAATTGATCTGATGAACCGCGGCGGCTGGGTCATGTATCCGCTTTTATTGTGCAGTTTAGCCGGGTTGGCCCTGGTCTGCGAACGCCTTCTGGCCCTACGGCGCAGCCGGGTCGTCCCCCGGGCCTTTCTGGTCTCGGCCAGCCAGCTTCTGGATCGGCGCCTTTATAACGAGGTGGCCTTTCTCTGCCAGGAAGGAGAAACCGCCGCCGCCCGCCTGGTTCGGCTGGCGCTCAAAATGGCCGGCCGCTCCGGCGCCGCCTTCAAAAGCGCCATGGAAGAAGCCGGCCGGCGTGAAACCGTCGACCTGATGCGGCATTTGGGGGCGCTCCATCTGGTGGCTTCCATCTCGCCTCTGCTGGGGCTTTTGGGCACGGTTTCAGGCATGATCGCGGCCTTCAACTCCATTGCCGTTGAGGGCATCGGCAGTCCCGGCCTTCTGGCCGGAGGCATTTCCGAGGCCCTTCTGACCACGGCCGCCGGCCTGTGCGTGGCCATCCCGGCGCTGGTGGCGCATCGCGCCCTGCTCAGCCGGGCCGCGACCTTGAGCCACGACCTTGAAGATTTGGCCTCGGATTTGATGGAGGCGCTGACCCTGCCGGAAAGCCGCCCCTGAGCGAAACATATCAGGCCTGATCCCGTCAAAGCCGAAAGCCGATGCTTTCCGCCGCCGGGGCGCCGCGATGTTCAATAGACGACCTATAGCGCGAACAGGAGGAACAAAACCTCGAATGAATTTCAACCCGACCGGAAAAATGCCTGAGGCGCCGGACCTCAACCTGACGCCGCTGGTGGATGTGGTGTTGCTTCTGGTGCTGTTTTTTATGGTCACCTCGCAGTTCGGGGAAATGCCTGGCCTAAAGCTGCTGTTGCCGGAGGTTTCCCGGGAGGCCCGGGCCCAAACCGCGGAAAGGCTGGAAATCACCGTCACCGCGTCCGGCGACGTATTTTTTGAAGGCCAGCCCACGGTTGTGGACAATCTGGCCCTGCATCTGGAACGAACGGGCGCCAACAGCGAGGAAGTGGTGATTCTGGTGTCGGCCGACCGGCGGGTCGCCTACGGGCGAATCGTCAAAATAATGGATATTTTGCGGCAGGCGGGCTTCAGGCGCGTCGTCTTCGCCGCCGGCGCCGAAGCGGAATCATAATGCGGGACTTTTCCGGCAGCCATGAAGACCAGCCGGCCGCCCCGGACCAACCGCGGGAGAAGCGCCGTCTTTTGGCCCTACTGTGGCTCGTGCCGTGGCTTTTGCTTAAAAGCCACGGCCTGATCGCCCTCGGGGCCGCTCTTTTAGGCCTGTTCGTCTATCTGGCGGCTTCCGACGGCGGCTTAATGAAGCACCGGGAGCTGGAAGCGGAAACGAAAAGGCTGGAGGCTGAAATAGAAAACCTTCAGGACGAAAATATGCTTCTGCGCCAGCGGCTGGAAAGGCTGCGCACCGACCCGGCCTATGTGGAAGACGAGGCGCGAAAAAAGCTCGGCCTTATCAGGCCCGGCGAGACGGTTTACCGTCTGTCGGAAGAGCCGGACCTCATGGACGACCGACCGGCGGAAATGCCGCCTTTGCCTTGACGGGCAAAGGCCGAAACTTGTCGATATTGCTTTATTGTGATAAATAAGAAGGCTATTTTTAACCCGCAAGGCCTGAAATTTTCCCGCGCGGGGCGAAAAACCTAAACCGCCGGTTCCGGCCGGCTCACTTAAAATGCCTGAGGAGCAGCAAATGTTTTCAACCAGTGATTTTCGCAAAGGCCTTAAAGTCGAATTCAAGGGCGAGCCTTACATCATAGTGGATTTTCTGCACGTCAAACCGGGGAAGGGCGGCGCCTTCGTCCGCACCAAGATGAAAAACCTGGTCAACGGACGAGTGCTGGAAGAGACTTTCCGTTCCGGCGAAAAGCTTGAACGCCCCGACCTTGAAGAAAAAAATGTTCAATATCTTTACTTCGACCCTAAAGACGGGCATGTCTTCATGGACGAAGAGACCTATGAGCAGCTGCATCTCTCCGAGGAACAGGTCGGCGCCGGCCGTCACTATCTTCTGGAGAACATGCATCTTATCATCAATCTGTTTCAGGGGCGCCCCATCGGGCTGGACCTGCCGACCACGGTCAACCTGGAAGTGGTCAAAAGCGATCCCGGGCTTAAAGGCGACACCGCCGCCGGGGCCAGCAAGCCCGCCACCCTTTCCACCGGCCTGACGGTTCAGGTGCCGCTGTTCGTCAATGAGGGCGATGTGCTGAAAATAGACACCCGCACCGGGGAATACCTGGAACGGGCCAAGTAATCGCGCGGGCGAATTGGAGCGGCGACATGACTTTTTTGCCGGCGGCCATAGCCTTGGGGCTCATACAGGGTCTGGCCGAATTTCTGCCTGTTTCCTCCTCCGGCCATCTGATTCTGGCCCAGGCTTTTTTCGGCCTCCAAGAGCCGGAGCTGGCCTTCGACCTGATTCTCCATTTAGGCACCCTCGCCGCCGTTTTCATATTTTACCGCGCAACCCTTCTGAGCCTGGCGCGCGAATTGCGCTTTCTGCCCGGCGCCCTCATCGACTTCAGCCGGATGAGGGAGTTGTATTCGTCGCGCCCGGATTTCCGCTTCGGCCTTTTGATCGTCATCGGCAGTTTGCCCACAGCTCTGATGGGGCTGGCCCTGAAAAACGTGTTGACGGCTCACTTCACCTCCGTGTTTTCCGTGGGCGCGGCCCTCCTTATAACCGGGACCCTCCTTAAGACGGCCGGCGGCCGGCGGCCCGGGGGGCGGCCTGACGGCCAAATGACCGCGCGCGACGCCCTTATTATCGGCTTCGCCCAGGGGCTGGCCATCGTCCCCGGCTTTTCCCGCAGCGGCTTCACCATCTGCGCCGGTCTTTTGACCGGCCTTTCCCGGGAAACGGCCGCCCGCTATTCGTTTATTCTTTCCATTCCCGCCATCTGCGGCGCTTCCGCTCTGGAGATGAAAGACGGTCTCCACAGTCAATTCGCGCCGCCTGAGCTTCTGGCCGGCTTTGCCGCCGCCGCCGCGTCCGGCTACCTGGCGCTGCGTCTTCTGTCCATGCTTCTCCGCCGGGATAATTTCGGCCTCTTTTCCTGGTGGTGCTGGGCCGTGGGTCTGGCCGCGGTCGGCTGGGCCATGCAAGGCTGAGCGGGCGCCCTTTCAGCGGCCCGCCAGTTTATCGGCGAGGCGCGAGTAGCGATTCTGCTCATGGTTGTTGTCGACCGCGCCGCGCAGGGCCCTGGCGGAACCGATGAGCACCACAAAGCGCCGGCCGCGGGTGACGGCGGTGTAGATGAGTTTGCGGCGCAGCATGATGTGGTGGCCGGGAACCACCGGAATCAGCGTCACCGGAAATTCCGAGCCCTGTGATTTATGGATGGTGATGGCATAGGCCAGGGCCAGTTCGTCCAGGTCGGAGAAGTCGTAGGTCACGGGCCGGCCTTCAAAGTTGACGGTCATTTCCTGGGCTTCAAAGTCTATTTTTTCCACCCGGCCGCCGTCGCCGTTGAAGACGTCGCGGTTATAGTTGTTCTTCAGCTGCATGACCCGGTCGCCGGTTTTGTACTGACGCCCGAAGCGCCTGAGGGCGGCCTGCCCGCCCGGATTAAGGGCCGCGCTCAAGACGGCGTTGAGGTTTTCCGCGCCGAGCTCGCCATTGTGCATCGGCGTCAGCACCTGGATGTCTTCCATGGGGTTGACGCCCAGTTTCTCCGGCAGTTTTTTGGCGATGAGGTAGAGCATTTTGTCGATGATGCGGCCGGGATCGTTCTCCTCGATGAAATAGAAGTCGCCGTCGTCGCGGTCGCGGCTGCTCTCGGGGAAAAGGCCCGCGTTGATCCGCCTGGCGGCCCGGATGATCTGGCTGCCGCTGGCCTGGCGATGCGCTTCGGTCAGGGCGGCCACCTCGACCAGGCCTGAAGCCGTCAGATCGGCCAGAACGCGCCCCGGCCCGACCGACGGCAGCTGGTCCTGATCGCCGATAAAAATGACGGCGGCGTGATGGGGCACGGCGCCGAGCAAATGGTTCATGAGGTTAAGATCGATCATGGAGGTTTCGTCCGCCAGCAAAAGGTCGATGTCCAGCTTGTTTTTCGGCCCGCGCAGGAAGCCTCCCGCCTGGGGGGAGTATTCCAGGAGCCTGTGCACGGTTTTGGCCGGCAGGCCCGTGGCCTGGCTCAAACGCTTGGCCGCGCGCCCCGTCGGGGCCGTCAGGGCGATTTTAGCTTTTACGGCCGCATAGATGGCGGTGATGAGGCGGGCGATGGTCGTTTTGCCGGAGCCGGGGCCGCCGGTGATGATCAGGATTTTTTTAGTGACGGCGGCTTCGGCCGCCCGGCGCTGATCCGGGCTCAGTTCCAGCCCCAGCTGTTCTTCCGCCCAGGCCAGGGCTTTTTGCGGCCGGGGCACGATGAGGCGGGGCGGGTGGTGAAGTATGGAGACGATGTCGCTGGCCACCCAGTTTTCGGCCCGCTGCAGGTAAGGGGCGTAAATCCTGGCCGCGCCGGGCTCGTCGCCGGGTTCCGCCTTGACGCGGCCCGCCAGGATGAGGCGCCCCAGGGCGGTTTTGAGATCGTCCGGCGAGGCTTCCGGCAGAAGCGCCGCCGATTCCTTCAGCAGCAGGTTTTCCGGGTAGAAGACATGGCCGTCGGCGCCGGTTTCATTAAGCGTGAACAACAGGCCCGCTTCCAGCCGAGCCGGCGCGTCCGGGGCGAAGCCGACGGCGCGGGCCACCTTGTCGGCGGTGACGAAGCCCACCCCGTCCACTTCATAGGCCAGCCGGTAGGGGTCTTCGCGAATCAGCTCTTCGGCCTTTTCCCCCAGCCGCCTGATGATGCGCAGGGCCGCGCTGAGCCCCAGGCCGAATTCAGCCAGAAATTCCAACAGACGTTTGGCGTTGACCGTGCGGTTCCAGCCTTCTATGATCATTTCCCGGCGGGCCGCGCCGAGCCCTTCCACCTCCGTCAGGCGCTCGGGGTTGTGGGCCAGAATGTCCAGGGTTCCCGCGCCGAAACGGTCCACCAGGCGCCCAGCCAAAACCGGGCCCAGGCCTTTGATGAGGCCGGAGGCAAGGTATTTCTTCAAAGACGGCAGCGTGGTCGGAGGGGCCAGCCTGGCTTTTCTTATTTCGAAGCGTGGGCCGAAGCGGGGATGGTTGGCGAAGGCCCCTTCCATTTCTATGAATTGGCCCACAACCGGATCAGGCAGGCGGCCGGCGGCGGTGATGAGGTTTTTGCGGCCGGCGGCCTTGACCGTCAAGACGGTGTAGCCGTTTTCGTCGTTGACGAAAGTTATGCGTTCAATGCGGCCGGAGACGGTTTCGCCCGGCGGGTTCGGCGTGGCCACGTCAGTTCCCGGCGCCGGGGGTCGCGGCCAGTTCCAGAGCCCTGGCGAGGCCCAGGGTGGGGAACAGTTCCGCGGCTATGGCCGGGCTGACTTTCCAGCGTTCGCCCTGCCGGCGGATGCGGATGTGAAAATCCTGCGTCAGCGGACCTTCCACCACAAAAACCCGCACCAGGCCTTCTTCCCGGTCGCGGTCGAAGATGAATTCACGGAAGCGGACCACCACGTCGCCCACATAGTCCCGGGGCTTGTAGGCGTCGGGATCGAAGTCGTCGAGGTAATAGGCCTGCATGGGCGCCTCCTCCGTAGGCGGAATTTCGGCAGGGCCTTTTTTCAGCCCGTCCAGATGAAAAAAGGCGCCCTGGCCGCCGCCCTGCCATTTGCGTTCATATTTAGTGTCCAGCATGGCCGGGCGCTCGGCTAGGGCGAATCGCAGGGCCGAAGGCGCGGCTTGGGCCAGGGTCCATTCGGCCAGTTCGCGGCTGTCGGTGACCAGGATGAACCGCCCTTCCGGCTTGAGGCGGCTGGCGGCCAGATTAAGGAAGCCGGTGCTGAACAGACGTTTTTTTTCCTGGCGCTCGTCCGGCCAGGGCACGGGAAACAGGGCGCGGATCACATCCAGGCTTTGGGGCGCGAAACAGCGTTCCAGGGCTGTTTCGGCCTTCAGCCGCATAAGCCGCACATTGGCCCGCGGCGGGTCGGCCAGGCGCCGCAGGGCGCGTTTAATCGAAGCCCAGGCGATCTCCACGCCCACGTAATCGCGCTGGGGCGCCTCCTGGCTGGCCCGGTTCAGGTATTCGCCGTTGCCGAAGCCGATCTCCAGTTCCAGGGGCGCCTTCCGGCCGAACAGGTAGGGCCAGGGCGTCGGGCGCGGCTGGCGCGTCGGTTTGACCAAAGGCAAAAGGGATTTATAGTATTTTTTCGAAAAAGCGGTCATGAGCGAATTCTCCAGCCTAAAAATATCATCGCTCGCGCCGCCGATCAACACATATGTTGCGTTTTGCTTGAACAGGCGGCGAAAAGACCCTTTTTCGCCGCTTATCAGCGCGCAAAAGCCTAAATAGCGTTTGGCCGCTTTAATGGCTTCTTCGTTTCTCCGGTTTGTCGGCGCTTTGAAAGAAACGACGATCCAGCTACGTCCACCGCCGCAAAGATGAATCAGCTGCAGCCTGAGGCGGCTCGCCTCTTCTATCTCCCCCACAGGCACGATCTCCATCAGCACCTGGGCCGGCTCCACCACCCCGCCCACTGTATTGGCCGCCAGCCTCTTCACCTTGCCCTTCACCGGGGCGTAAAGCACCTGCTTGGCCCCGAGATCGCGCGCCTTGGTCAGCTCCTGCCGCAGACTCTCCGTCTGGCGGTTCAGATCGTCCAGTTCATTCAGAACTTCCGAGAAGCTCCCGGACCTTTGGGCCTCGATCTGCCTTTCCACGCCCCGGATGGCCGCGTCAAGCTGCGAGGCCCGCAGCCTTTCCGCCGCCAGCCCGTGAAACTGCCTCAACTGTTCTTCCTGCAGGGCCAGATATTCATTAAGGCCCACCATCTGTTTATCGTAAAGCTTTTCATAGGCGCTCAGGCCGCCGCTCCACCAGCGGCAGGGTGGCTGAATACTGTTTTATGAGTTCCTGTGAGGAAGCCCACTCGGCCCGGCGTTCCTCCAGCTGGGCCTCCAAGGTTCTCCAGCCGGCCATGACGCTGGTGTATTCCTCATATAGCAGTCGGCCGTCTTTCACATCCCCCTTCAGCCTCGGATGGTTTTTTATTTCTTCTTCACTGGCCGCTTCGCCGGCCGGGCGGCGCAAAAGCTCGACCATGATCTCCCGCCGGAGCTTTTTCATAAACCAGAGCGCAGGTGGCTTCATCAAAAAGCAGATTGCGCGGGTTGCCGGTCAGGACCCGGGCTATGGCCAGGCGCTGCCTTTGCCCGCCCGACAGCCCGCCGCCGCGCTCGCCCACCTGGGTGTCATAGCCCTCCGGCAGCTCTAGTATGAAATCGTGCGCCCCGGCCAGTTTAGCCGCGGTCACGACATTCTCCATGGGCAGGCCCGGATCGCTCAGGGCGATGTTTTCCCGCACCGTGCCGCTGAACAGCACGTTTTCCTGCAAAACCACCCCGATGCTCTTGCGCAGCCAGACCGTGTCCACCATGGCCAGGTCCACCCCGTCCACCATGACCCGCCCGCTCTCCGGCACGTACATGCGCTGGATCAGCTTGGCCAGCGTACTCTTGCCGCTGCCGGAAGGCCCCACCAGGCCGATGACTTCCCCGGGATGGATATCCAGGCTCATATCCTCCAGCACGGCCGGCCCGTCGGGCCGGTAGCGGAAGCGGACGTGCTCAAAGGCCACCGCCCCGTTCAGGGCCGGCAGACTGCCCCGGCCGGGGTCCAGGCC
>JAISRV010000061.1 GCA_031273445.1 Candidatus Adiutrix sp.
CGGACGAAGCCGCCGCGTCCGGAACGTCCGGCGCGACCGTGCGCGAACGTTACCGCTCCGGCCAGGCGGGCTCCAAAGCCCGGAACGCGGTCGAGGCCCGCCGGGCCGCAGCCGCCGAACTGTCCGACGCGGAGAAAATGGCCAAACTGCGCCTGATCAAAAAGTCGTCGGTCGAGTATGAAGCGGTGCTGATGGATCAGATGGTCAAACAGATGCGCCCCACGCCCATGAGCCCGACGCCCGGCGGCGAGGGCTTTCTGGATATCGCCATGCGGCCTTTTCAGGACTTCCTCAGCCAGTCCGGCGGCCTGGGGCTGTCGGGGCAGTTGGCGGCCCAGGTGGCCCGCCAGGAGGGTTTGGAACAAACCTTGCAAGACTATCCTGGCGTTATGGGGCCCGCCTACCGCCCGGCCATCCCGCCGAACCTGATGGCGAAAACGGCCGGAGGCTTGAAAATAGCGCCCGACGAGCCAAAAGAGCTGGAGGCCGAGGCGGCGAAAAATGAAGAGCCGGCCGCCAAGGCGGCGGAAAATGCCGCCCTGGTCGGGCTTATGGACGACGAAGAAATTGCCTATCTCTACCGCGACGCCGCGCCGGAGATTCCGGCTGAAGGAGAATGACCTATGGACCTGGCCAGAATTCAGAATTTATGCGACCTGCTCGACGGGCATCTCGAACGTTATCAGACCCTGGCCGCCTATATCGGACAGGAAAAGAAACTTCTGCTGGAGCTGGACCTGGAGGGCATGTTCGCAGCCTCCCAGGTGAAACAGGAGCTGGCCCTGGATATCCAGAACAACATCGCCGCGCTGGTCGGCGCAATCAGCGAGACGGCGCTGATGATGGGCCTCCCGCCTGAGCCGCAGCCCCTTCTGGCCGATCTGGTCCGGGTCCTGCCCAAACCCTACGACAACCGCGTAAACGACGGCGCCGTCAAGCTGGAACGCCTGAAAAACATTATTCTGCGCGAAAACGAGGCCAACCGCCGCTTCATTGAGGAAGCCATGCGCCTGGCCGACGAGACGATCGATATTCTCACCGGCGCCGGCCGGCTCAAGGGCGACGGTTATAACCAGAACGGCGCCAAAGGCGAAAAGAAGCGGACCCTGCCGGTGAGGCTGTCCAGGGAGGTGTAAGGTGGGCATTTCTTCGAGCCTGTATATCGCCATGTCCGGCATGAGCCTGTCTCAGGCCGCCATGGAAGTGGCCAGCCACAACATCGCCAACGTCAATACGGTCGGCTATTCGCGCCAGCGGATCAACCTGGAGACCACGCCCACCTGGAAAAGCGGCGGCTGGGGCCAGATGGGCACCGGGGTGACCGCGCAGAACATCGCCCGTTACCATGACGAATTTCTGACCCGCAGCATCATCAATAAAAGCGCCGAATACGCCAGAGAGGCGGCCCGCAAATCGGCCATAGACTCCCTGGAGGCTTTTTTCAACGAAAGCGACGGCAACGGCATAAACGCGGCCATGAACGATTTTTTCGCGCTGTGGGACAGCGTGGCCGACGCGGCCGAAATCGACCCCACCCGCGAGGAGCTGGTCTCCGTGGCCCAGACCCTGGCCGCCCAGATCGCCGCGCGCCGCCAGGACATGGACGCCATTCGCCAGGATTTGAACAGCCGGGTCGAGGCCGCGCTCCAGGACGTCAACCTCATAACCGAAGAGATCGCGGCCCTGAACCAGCAGATCATGGCTGCCGAGGACCCTTCGCGCAACCAACAGGCCAACGACCTGCGCGACGTCCGCGACGCGCTGATGACCCAATTGAGCGAACTGATGAGCATAGAGTGGTGGGAAGACCCCACTAGCGGCGCGGTCAACATCACCGTTCCCGGCGGCCCGCCCCTGGTCATGAACACCGGGAGCTACCCTTTAAGCGGCCGCGTCGACAGCTCCGGCGACATCCGCGTCATCGCCAACAACCGGCCCGGCGAACCCAAGTGGGAAGAAGACGTCACCGAGCGCATCAGCGGCGGGGCCATCGGCGGCTGGGTCGATTTCCGCGACCAGACCATGCGTGAATTCTACCTCGAATACGAAACTTTCGCCGATCAGCTCATCTTCCAAATCAACAACCAGCACGCCCAGGGCGTCGGGCAGGACCTGTATGCCCAGTCGAACAGCTCTTCGCTGATCTCCAACCTCCCCTCGCAGCTTTTTTCCTTCACCGGGCTCAACAACGACCTCCGCCTCACCGCGCTGACGCCGCATCTGGACAGCCGCGAACCTTACAGCGCGAAAAGCGACCCGGAAAACATCGCCGTCCGCTTCGTGAAATCCGAAAAGGTCGCCAATGAGGTGACCTCCACGGTGGTCTGGAACGACAAGGACCCCGGCGGGGGCAAATGGGAAATAACCGTCGTTCTGCCCACTGATTCCAACGGCAACATCACGGCCACGGCTGAAGACGTCATCCGCCACATCAATTCCGAACGCTCGCCTTCGCCCGCGAGCGGCGCGCCCGTGCTGCCGCCGGCCTCCGTCTCCGGGACTTATAAAATCGGCGATTTCATCAGCGCCGAATCCGGCTTCGGCGAAAACTGGGGCGGCCTGATAACTTTCCCCGGCCCCTCCTACCCCAGCGGCAGCAACACTTATACTTCGCTGGACCGTTCGCTGGCCAACACGGCCCAACAGGGCCATCACCTCAGCTACGGTTCAGAATACGCCGAGATGACCACTTCCCTGAAACACACCAACAACGACGTCACTTTCATCGCCAAAGACAAGGGCGCGGCCGGCGAAAAGATCGCCGTCGAATACACGGCCCCCGCCGGGGCCAATCAGCCTTTGTCGGTCACGGTTTTAAACAGGATCGACGGCTCCAGGATCATCTCGGTGAGCCTGGCCACCGACGCCTC
>JAISRV010000124.1 GCA_031273445.1 Candidatus Adiutrix sp.
CACGCATGATCATAAAAACGTCGCCCGTTGGCGTCTTCCTTCAGAAGTCAGCCGTCTTTTCGCCCTTGATGACCGCCGTCTTCCCCCTAGGCAGACCGAGGCCTTTCGTGCTATTAATAGCTTGACGGGTCGGCGGGGCAACAACGCTGGGGCCTGTCGGGAGCGCCGGAAAACAAAGGCCGGCGCTTCTCGGAAGCGCCGGGAAACAAAGACCGCGCTTCACAGCTTCACCAGGGGCCTCCCGAAAGAGCGAACCGCGCTCCGAAAGCCAGAAGCGGCGGGAGACTGAGGGCGATATATCAGGCAAGTAACCGGCCAGCCGCGACCATTCGCCCGGGCTCGCGGCCAGAGACGGCGCACGCCTCTGTTTTTTTTGACCTCAGGGGAGGGACATCGCGGCGATCTGTTGAAAGAAAGAGAACTGTTTTAAAACTCTTTAAACATAAGGAGTTGTCAATGAAGAAAATTACAGGACTTTTTTGTCTTATTTTATTTTGTATGATTAATACTAATGCTTATGCCAGCCAAACTCTTTGCGTGGCTGAGGAGATTGAGGGAGCTTTCTTGTTTTATGGCAGCAATAAAGGCCGATATGATTATTATGATTATGAACTTGATAAATCAACATTTATTTCTTTTGTTTGGGATATAGATAAGAACGGAAACCTTGATATAATATACCAAAACGATTATGTACAAAGTTTATATATTGTTAACAGTAAAATGCTTACTACTACACGTGGCGATGATATAACGCTTTATTGCGATAGTGATTTTTTTAACATGAATGCGGTGAATGCGGCCAGACAGTCGGCGGCCTCAAGTTCTCCGGAAACGGCCGTAACAGCGCCCGAAACGGCCGTAACAGCGCCAGACGCTTCTTCCGTAAAAAGAGCGCTGGATAATATCAGAAGAAGAAATGAACAGCGCGATGCGCAAGCGCTGGCCGAACAGCGAAGAGAAGCCAATAATATCGACGCTTGGTTTATAATTAAAATTATCATATTAATATGCATAATTTTAGCTATTTATTTTATTCCCTACTCTGTCGCCAAATCAAGACATCATAATGGCAAAACGGCCATACTGGTGGTTAATCTATTGTTTGGCTGGTCTGTAATTATGTGGATTGTCTGCCTGGTTTGGGCCTGTAATGGTAATGTGAACAGAGAAGAAATCGCCAAACAAAAAGAAGAAACGGATAAAGCCGCCAAAGAGTTTAAAGAAGCCATGAACGGCTTAAGATTATCCAATCTTAAAAAAGATTGGGAATATAGCAAACTGTCTCAAGAAGAGAAAGATATATATGACGCCAAAATTAAAGCTGAAGAAGAAGCTAAATTAGCTGAAGCTGAAAAAGAAGCAGCCGCACTATTAGCGAAAAAGAAATTAGAAGACGAGATTGAAGCCAAATTAAAAGAAGTTGAAGATTTGAAGAAGAAGTTGAATAAATGACTTTTTACTTCATAACTCGCGATTTAAGATTTCACGCTGATGAGACCTCGGCTTATGCTATTTATAATTACATCTATGACATCTATGAATGGAACCCTGAATTTAAAGGGATTGAAACTTCCCGTTGCGAGGGGAATTTGGAAAATTCCGACCATATGAACAGAACCCTGAATTTAAAGGGATTGAAACTTGGGAGAGCCGTTTCAACGCCGCCGCGCTGTGGGAGGCCGCCGTGTTTGGCCCTTCGCCCAAGGCCGCGCCTCGCCTCCCCGGAGAACTTCGCGCTTCGCCGCCAAGGGCCGGACAAACCAAAAAACGCCGGCCCCTGTAAGCGCCTTCGCCGCTTTTTTGCTTGATTTCTTTGCGGCCTTTCGTTATGCTTCTTCGTAAAGCACAGACAGCAAGCAAATAATCACCATTTTTAATGTGCTTTGTAAAAGCGCGTACAGCAATTTTTTATCGTGGCCCATCGGAGCCTTAATCCGAGCGCGCTTTGTTTAAACGAAAAGCGGCCTCCGCCGCCAGTCCCGGAGGAAACCCGGCGGCGGAAAGCGCGGAAAGGGGGGATTTTCATGTTGGAATCGCTGAAAAAAGAAGCGAACAAGACCTTTACGGAAAACCTGGCGGCCACGCACGCGACCACCTGTTCCGACTGCCTGGACCTGTTCGCCACGATCGGCGCGCTGCGTCAAGCGCCGGAGGGCGAAATCGAGAGCCGTTTCCTGCGCGCTTACGCTGAAAATCCCGACCTGGCCCTGAAAATCGCCTTCTTCGCCCGCGACGTGCGCGAGGGCCTGGGCGAACGGAGAGCCTTTCGCCTAATCCTGGCCTGGCTGGCCGAAAATGAGCCGGGCGCCGCGAAGAAAAACATCCGCAACCTGCCGGAATACGGCCGTTTTGATGATCTGCTGGCTCTTCTCGGCACTAAATGCGAAAAAACCGCTCTCGACTACGCGGCGGAACAGATTGAAGCCGACCTCGCCTCAATGGCGGGCGGAGGCCCCGTCTCCCTCTTGGCCAAATGGCTGCCGTCGGTCAACGCCTCGAACAAAGAAACGGTCAGGCGGGCGAAAATCGTCGCCCGCGCCCTCGGGCTGAACGAGGCCGAATACCGCAAGAAGCTGTCGCGCCTGCGCGAATATCTCAGGATTCTGGAAAACAGCCTGCGCCGGCGGGATTATTCGTTCGATTACGAAAAACAGCCTTCCAAGGCGCTCTTCAAATACCGAAAGGCCTTTTTGCGCCGCGACGGCGAACGTTACCGCGCCTTCCTTGAGCGCGTCGCCGCGGGCGAGGCGACCCTTAAGGTCGGCGCCCTGACTCCTTACGACATCATCGCGCCTTTCTTCTCCCCGACTCAGGTCTCGGAGGAAGACCGCCAGGCGATCGACGCGACCTGGAAGGCTCAGGAGGATTTCACGAACGGAGAAAACGCCCTCGCCGTCATCGACGGTTCCGGGTCCATGTACTTTGGCGCAAAACCCCTGCCGGCTTCAGTCGCCTTGTCGCTGGGCCTCTATTTCGCCGAACGGAACACCGGCGCCTTTCACGGCCATTTCATCACCTTCTCCCATAGGCCGCAACTGGTGGAGATCAAAGGCGCGGATATTTTCGAAAAAGTGTGCTACTGCCATGATTTCAACGAAGTCGCCAACACCAACATCCAGAAGGTCTTCGAACTCGTCCTGGACGCGGCGGCCAAAAACAGGGTCGAGCCGGGAGAATTGCCGAAGACGCTTTACTTCATCTCCGATATGGAATTTGACGCCTGCACGGAAGACGCGACCAAGACCAACTTCGAATACGCCAGGGAACTTTTTGCGCGTAACGGTTATGCGCTGCCGAGAGTCGTGTTCTGGAACGTTTCGAGCCGCAACCGCCAACAGCCGGTGAGGCAAAACGAAGAAGGCGTCATGCTGGTTTCAGGCTGTACGCCGCGCCTGTTCTCCATGCTGACCAGCGGCGCCCTCACGCCTTACGCTTATATGATGGAAGTCCTCAGTTCGGAAAGATACGCGAAAATCGCGGCTTAAAATACCCCAGGAAGGCCGCCCTCCTGGTCGGCCTTCACTGACCTAAGGGCGCGTTGCCCAGGTGGACGTGCTGAAGCCGCTCGGAAGCCAGGCTTTGGAAACGCTTCAGCAGCGCCATGTCCGTGGGCGGCGCGCCGTAGGCGTGAGCCGGGAAATAGCGGGAAATGTGCAGCGGCAACTTTGGCGAAACCGAGGCGGCCCAGGCGGTTAGGCTGACGAATTCTTCCTCCAGCGGCTCTCTGGCCGTCAGGCCGTTGGTCACCAAGCCATTGTCCGCGCCGGCCCTGGCGCCGCACTAGCCGCAGACGCCCGCCGCCAGGCGGCAGGCCCGGAAGCACAGCCCGCAGGGGAAGACGGGGCCGGCTTCAGCCCGGCCCTGTTCCTCGGCAATAAAACCCACAGCCTGATTGCAGCAGATCATGTCCCTGGCCTGAACCGTCTTTCCGCGGCGATTCGGCGATTCCGTCAAACGCCCTCCTTCCTTCACGTCAAATTAAGTTTAGAAATTCAGCCGCGGCCGTGCTATAATGTTCAGCATGAAGGTTTGCGCCTAAAAATGCGTGTTTATCTTGATAACTGTTGCTATAACCGTCCGTTCGACAAGCAGACTTCGCTTGTGGTCAGGCTTGAGACCGAGGCTAAACTTCGTGTACAGGAGTTAATACGTCTTGGCAAAATTGAACTGGTTTGGTCTTTCGTTCTTGACTACGAAAACTCGGAAAACCCTTTCCTCGAAAAACGTGAGAGCATAGCCTTCTGGAAACGTCTTGCGTTTTGCAATGTGAGAATGTCAGACGCAATCAAAGAGATGGCCTTTGAATACGCAAAACTAGGACTTCGGCAAAAAGACGCGGCGCACATTGCCTGTGCCGAATACTCAAAAGCGGACTATTTTCTGACAACCGACAAGAAAATTTTTAATAAACCTGTAACAGCGGTTGTGTTAATAAATCCAATTGATTTCATAAGGAGATTTTCCGATGACCAGTGATACGGCATTGAAGCATGAGGGCATGAAAATTCTCCTTGAACGGCTCGGCGCTGTGGAGGCGGAACGCTTTATTGCGCTGATGAGGCGTGAACCGTTTGATTATACCGAATGGCAACGAAATCTGTTCGGCGATATGCCGCTTGACGAATTTCTAAAAAAGGCCGACGAATACAGCAAGGCGACTGAGGCATAGCGGCCTCCTTAATAGCGCATGACCATCAAGTCTGTCTGAATAAGGGCTTGTGGAATGCCGCCGACAAAAGCCGCGAATCAAAATAGAGGATATGAAGAAGAAATTGAATAAATGAAAACTTCTACTTCATAACTCACGATTTATGATTTCACGCTGATGAGGCTTTAGCTTATACGGAAGGCCTTTCTAAGGCACGTTGCCCAGGTGGACGTGCTGAAGCCGCTCGGAGGCCAGGCTTTGGAAACGCTTCAATAGCGCCATGTCCGTGGGCGGCGCGCCGTAGGCGTGGGCCGGGAAATAGCGGGAAATGTGCAGCGGCAGGCTGGGCGAAACCGAGGCGGCCCAGGCGGTCAGGCGGACGAATTCTTCCTCGTCGTCGCTGAGGCCGGGCACGATCAGGGCGGTCAGCTCCAGGTGGACTCCGGCCCCGGCCAAATAGGCCGCCGTGTTCTTCACCGTCGCCAAAGAGCCGCCCATGGCCGCATAAGCCGCTTCATTGAAGGTTTTCACGTCGAGGTTGACGGCGTCCAGCCAGGGGGTCAATTCCTCCAGCGGCTCTCTGGCCGTCAGGCCGTTGGTCACCAGCACCGTGGCCAGGCCGGCCCGGCGCAATAACGGCGCGGCTTCCAGAATGAACTCGGCCTGCAGGGTCGGCTCATTATAGGTGTAGGCCACCGCCCGCAAGCCCAGCTCCAGGGTTTTCGCGACCAGTTCCCGCGGCGAAATATCGGTCAGCGGAAGCGGGCGGCGGGGCTGGGCGATGGCGTGATTCTGGCAGAACGGACAGCGCATCGTGCAGCCCAGACTGCCCAGCGAAAGAATGCGCGTGCCGGGACGCCAGTGAAGCAGGGGCTTTTTTTCAATAGGATCGACGGCGCAGGAGCTGAAACGCCCCAGATAGGGGGAGACCAGGCCCTTGTCCGCGCCGGCCCTGGCCCCGCAATAGCCGGCGGCGCCCGCCGCCAGGCGGCAGCCCCGGAAGCACAGCCCGCAACGGAAGACGGGGTCGGCTTCAGCCCGGCCCTGTTCCTCGGCCTTCCACCAGCGCGCCTTCATGGCCTCTCTTCCCTGTGGCGGGTCACGCTGAACCGCTGCACCCTGATGTCCCGCAAATCATCTATCCCGGCCTTTTGCGCGGCGATGGCCAGTTGCCTCTCCACGGTGTCGACGCCTTCCAGAGCCGGCAGCAGAACGCCCTGGCGCCGGCCTTTAACGACCACGACCCCCCAGACGGACGGGTCAAACTCGCTCAAGTCCGCGACTTCCTCCGGCCGGCCGAGCACATCCACCGAAAAGACGACCTCGGCCAATTCTTCCGGCCTCATCGGCTCAAAACGCGGGTCGCGGACGGCCGCGGAAACGGCGTTGGCCATTATTTCCAGGCCCAGGTTCTCCTGGACAGGCCTTATGGTCCCGATGCAGCCCCGCAAATCGCCGAACCTCTTTATGGAGACGAAGCAGGCCTGCCGGGGCCGCCAGAGGTCGCCGTCCGGCGAAACTTCCGCCATAAGCCGGGCCGAAGGCCGGCCGCCGGCCAGAAATTCACGAACGGCCAGACGGGCCAGACGAGTGTGGAGGGCCGCCGCTTGCGTATTAATCATAAGGATCTCCTGGAACTGTTGGCCGCAGCAGGTCTCACGGAACTGTTGAGCCGTAGCGGGTCTCCTGGAACTGTTGGCCGCAGCGGGTCTCCTGGAACTGTTGGCCG
>JAISRV010000143.1 GCA_031273445.1 Candidatus Adiutrix sp.
CCGAGGGCGCCGACGCCGTGGCCCACGGGGCGACCGGCAAAGGCAACGATCAGGTGCGTTTCGAATTGACCACCATGGCGCTGGACAAAGACCTGGCGACCGTGGCCCCCTGGCGCGAATGGGACATGAAATCGCGCAGCGACCTTCTGAACTACGCCGAGAAGCACGGCATCCCCGTGCCGACGACCAGGGCCAAGCCCTATTCCACCGACCGCAACCTTCTGCATATAAGCTTTGAAGGCGGCATCCTGGAAGACCCCTGGGCCGAACCCGCGGAAGACATGTTCGTCATGTCCGTCTCGCCGGAAAAAGCCCCGGATAAACCGACCTTCATTGAGATAGAGTTTCAGGCCGGCGACGCTGTGGCCGTGGACGGCCGGCGCCTGACGCCGGCCGCTCTTTTGGCCTGCCTCAACCAGACGGCCGGGGCCAACGGCATCGGGCGCATCGACATAGTCGAAAGCCGCTTTGTGGGCATGAAGTGCCGCGGCGTCTACGAAACCCCCGGCGGGACGGTGCTGCATATCGCCCACCGCAACATGGAGTCGCTGACCCTGGATCGCGAAGTCATCAACCTCAAAGACTCGCTCATGCCGAAATACGCGGCCCTGGTCTATAACGGCTTCTGGTACGCCCCGGAGCGCGAAGCCCTCCAAGCCATGATAGACGAAACCCAGAAGCTGGTCAACGGCGTGGTGCGCCTGAAGCTCTACAAAGGCAATTGCCAGGTGGTGGGGCGCAAATCGCCCCATTCCCTGTATCATGACGGCTACGCCACTTTTGAAAGCGACGGCGTCTACGATCAGAGCGACGCCGCCGGCTTCATCCGCTGTCTGGGTTTAAGGCTGCGCATCCAGAAACTCCTCAGGGGCTGAAATGGCCGTAAAAAGCAAGACCCGGCCGCCGCGGACGTCCGGCGGCAAGCCCTGGGGCGGCCGTTTCTCCGGCGAGACGGATGAACTTCTGGAGAAGCTCTCCGTTTCGGTTCATTTCGACCGCCGCCTGGCCCCTTACGACATACGCGGCAGCCAGGCCCACGCCCGCATGCTCGGGCAAACGTCGCTGGTGAGCGAAACTGAAAGCCGCCTGATGATCCAGGGCCTGGAAGAGCTTAAAAAGCGCGTCGACGGCGGCGCCTTCGTCTGGGACCCCAAGCTGGAAGACGTCCACATGAACCTGGAACGGGCTTTAACGGAACTGATCGGCCCGGCCGGGGAAAAGCTGCACACCGCCCGCAGCCGCAACGACCAGGTGGCTCTGGACACCCGTCTCTATCTGCTCGACGTCAGCCGTCTGGCGGGCTCTGAACTCCGCGCCTTAAGAAGCGCCCTGGTGGAAAAAGCGGAGGCCGACGGGCTGGAGGCGCCCATGCCGGGCTATACCCACCTGCAGAGAGCCCAGCCGATTCTGCTCGCCCACCACCTGATGGCCTATTACCAGATGCTGAGCCGTGATCAGGAGCGTTTGAGGGACCTCCAAAAACGCCTGGACCGCATGCCCCTGGGCAGCGGCGCTCTTTCCGGAACAGGCCTGCCCATAAACCCGCGCCTGGCGGCCGATGAACTGGGCTTCGCCCGGCTCAGCGAAAACAGCCTGGACGCCGTGGCCTCCCGGGACCACCTGCTGGAATTTCTGTCTTTCGGGGCCATTTTGATGACCAATCTTTCACGGCTGGCCGAAGATATCGTCCTGTGGTGTTCACAGGAATTCGCCTTCGCCGAACTGCCGGATGGTCTTTCCACCGGCAGTTCCATGATGCCGCAGAAAAAAAATCCGGACGGGGCCGAGCTGATGCGCGGCAAGGCCGGGCGGGTCATCGGCGACCTCATGGCCCTTCTGACCGTGGTCAAGGGACTGCCGATGTCCTACAACCGCGACCTTCAGGAAGACAAGGAGCCGCTTTTCGACGCCGCCGACACCCTTCTTCTGGTTTTGCCCGCGGCCGCGCGCATGATCGCCGGGCTCTCCTTCAACCGCGAACGCCTCTACGCGGCGGCCGACGATCCCTACGCCCCGGCCACCGACCTGGCCGACCATCTCGTCAAGAGAGGGGTGCCCTTCCGGCGCGCCCACGGCGAAGCCGGGGCGGCGGTGGCCTATGCCCTGAAAAAAGGCGTGGCCCTGGCCGACCTCGCCCCGGACGAAATGGCCCGCTTCTGCCCCGAGGCCGCGGCCGACGTCATGGCCGACTTGAAGCTGGAAAAGCTCCTGGCCGCCCGAAGCGCTTTCAGCGGCACCGCCCCCCGGTCGGTGCGGCGCCAGATAAAGGCCGCCAGAAAAGCCCTCCTGGCCGAAGAACGGAGAGCCGCCTGATGCCTCATCGCCGCCGCCGTCCGGCCGCCGGGCCCGGATCGTTCCTTGGGCTGGCGGCGCTCTGCCTGGCGGCCCTGGCCGGTTGCGGCGTCAAAACCGCCCCTTACCCGGTCGACGCGACTCTGCCCGGGCCAGTCGTCAATTTGAGCCAGAATATCACGCCGGAGGGCGAATTGATTCTGAGCTGGCTGGCGCCGCAAGTGAACAGGGTGG
>JAISRV010000335.1 GCA_031273445.1 Candidatus Adiutrix sp.
CTCCTTGGCGCTTTCCACCACGCCCTGGGCTTTGCACTTGGCGGCCAGGCCGTAACTCAAAGCCGTGGCGGCGCCGTCTTTCAAACGGGAAGGCCGACCCGAAAAGGCCACGGCGCCCAGCGCGCCGACCAGAACTCCCAGACCGAACATGGCTATTCTCCATCCATACATTTTCAGGCTCCTTTGCTGGCGGCAATCTGCCGCATTTAGAAAAATAAACACTAACAAAATGAGGCCAGGGCGAAGCCCTGGATCCCGCGGATGCCCCGCATCCTGGCCGCGGGGGCTTGGGCGGCGGTTGGTTGCCGGTTGATCGGGGCCGGCCTATGCCTTAACGCTTGAGGGGAAACAGCCGACCCCGGCGTTTAATGTCAGGCGAAAAGAAAGAATAACAGGATCATACATACATACCTGCCTTTTTTCTCAAGTCTCGCGCGTAACGTAAGATGCTTTAAGCGACTGTCAACGCTCGCGCGCTATAAGATCCTTATAAGCGACTATGACGGCAAAAGACAGGAAAGACAGGTATGTATGTAGGTATCAGCTTATTAATAATTTATAACTTTGGGGTTTTAGGAGACAGGAGTCCGCCCAAAGCCGCCCCGACAGATCGCCGCGATGTCCTCCCCCTCCGTTAAAAAAAACAGAGGCGTGCGCCGTCTCTGGCCGCGAGCCCGGGCGAAGGGTCGCGGCTTGCCAGTTACTTGTCTGCTTATCGCCCTCAGTCTCCCGCCGCTTCTGGCTTTCGGAGTGCGGTTCGCTCTTTCGGGAGGCCCCTGGTAAAGCGGTGAAAGCGCCGGCCTTTGTTTTCCTGACGCTCCCGGCTGGCCCCAGCGTTGTTCCCCCGCCGACCTGCCGATTTAATTATTAGCACAAAAGACCTCGCTCTGCCTAGTCCTAAAAAGCGAGACTTTTAACCAGAAGGCTTATTTGGATAAAGCGGACTTCGCCCGCCTCTTCTTGTAAGAAACTTGCAAGTCTCTTACAAGAGTCTTCGGAGCGCCCGGCGACGGCCGGAAACCGGCCGAAAACAGACGACCCCAGCCGCGCTCCGACCGACCCTCTGCCGCCAGCCGACCAAGCCCCTACGGCTAGGATGCGGAGCATCCGGCGGCCGCGCGGCCCAAGCGACTAGCGGGCGATTCGAATGAAATTAGTTCCGAGCCCTTCGGTTTGAAAAGCGCATTTTCAAACCGAAGGGCTCGGAATGGGTCAGACTGATGATTGCTGGAGGTTGGGTACATATCATTTAAGCCCGACGTTCTAAATACTATCACAAATGATTCTCATTTGCAATATAATTCTGGCAATATAATTCTGGCAATATAATTTTGGCCCCGACGCGCCCGCCTTCGACCGGGCGGACCGCCTCGTGACAAAGAAAAACTATTTATTGCCCGGAGCGGAGATTTATTGTAGACTGATTTCATAAAATTCCAAAATATGGTTTTGACCGGAGAGGAATAATTTTTATGCCTGGCGGCGCCCGACCCAAGTTTTGGTATCTCCTGCCCAACCTCTTTACCGCCCTGAGCCTTTTGGGCGGGTTTTACGCCATTCTGGCTTCGGTGGCCGGCCACTTCATTCCCGCCGCCTGGGCCATTCTTCTGGCTGCGCTCTGCGACAGCCTGGATGGAACTCTGGCCCGGCTGACCCGGACGTCCAGCCTCATCGGCGGGCAGTTGGATTCTCTGTGCGACCTGATCGCCTTCGGGATCGCCCCCATAGTCATGGCCTATTTTTGGGGGCTGACGTCCGACAGCCTGGCCTTCCTACCGCCGCCCTGGCAGAAACTGGGGGCGGTGGCCGCTTTCATCTACCTGGCTTGCGGCACTTACCGGCTGGCCCGCTTCAACGTCAATACCGGCTCGCGGGATCCCTCGTTTTTTCAAGGTCTGCCGATCACCGGCGGGGCCGCCTCGCTGTCGGCGGCGGTGTTGTGGGTCGACGCCCCGGGGGGCCTCTTGCCCCCGCCTTATGGCCTGCCTCTCCTGATTTTGACCCTGGCCCTGGCCGGGGCCATGGTTTCCAATCTTGACTACCTCAGCCATAAGCACCAAAAATTTTTCGCGAAACGCCGCCCCTGGATATACACGGCCGTGGCCGTGGTTTTGGCGGCGTCCGTCTGGGTCGGCCCGACGAAAATTTTCCCGCCGCTCCTGATTGTCTATCTGCTTAGCGGGCCGGCGGCGACACTGTTGCGCCGCCGCCAAAGCAAAACCCCGGCCGCTGGCGGGAAATCCGCCTAAAGAGGCGGCTAAGGATTTTCCATGTCCGCTGAATATGCTGAATATGCTGAATATTTGGAAGTGGCCATGATGTTGTCGTTCGGCGCGGCCTGGCCGGCCTCTATTTTTAAAAGCTGGCGCTCGCGAACCGCGAAGGGGAAAAGCCTTTGCTTTCTTTTAATCGTAGTTTTTGGATATTTATGCGGGATCATGGCCAAAGTCGTTTCAGGCCATCTCAATTACGTGGTCTTGTTTTACCTGCTTAATTGCGGCGCCGTAAGCCTGGATATCGCCATTTATTTCCGTAACCGCCGTCTGGACAAGCTGGAAATGAACGGCCGCAGCCAGCCGTGACGCCGGGGCGGGAATCCTTTCCGGAGCCCTTATGCTCCTTCATTTCCGGTTAAGCGATTTATTTTATGCCCTTCCCGGGGGGCCCGTCTGGCTTGACTTGATATAATCGTCAATGCTGTCGATGATATAGAGATGTCCCGTCGTGTGAAGCCCTTCGTAACACTTCTTGATGAAATCCGTTGCTCCGGTGCGGTACAGGTGATTAAAGGCTTCTTGTCCGCTGATTTTCTTTTCAGTCTTGTATATTTCGACGCAAAAGCCGAGAAATAATACTTCGTCCTTGATGGCGCTCATATCATTGTTCCTCCGGGAAAGTTATTTTTCCTGTGGTCATTTCTTCCTCCAACATATCGTAGAGTATCGGATAGCTGAGGCGCCACAGTTTCGTTTTCTCTTCCTCCAATAATTCGTATAGCCGCGAATTGTACAGCAGGATGGAGGCCGCCTCCGCTGTAATGCCTCTGTTGTCCATAAGCAGTTGTATGATGCCAGGCGTGATGAATGTGAGCGTAACTCCCAGATCTTCTTGATTCACCATTTATTTGCCCTCCTGCCGCGCTACTGATTTGACGAATTTCAGCATTGATAACGCTTTCTCCGTCGCAAAGCAGTATTGGTCGAACAGCTTATATGGTTTGAGCGCCGCCAATGCCGCTTCTATCGTAAACTGCCCGATGACAAGCGCCTGAGTTGACCATCTCCCCTTGCCTCTTGCCTATTACCACAGGGTGACCCCCAAATTCACTGGACAGTTCAGCCATGGTCCGATCGCCTCGCAGGGCCGCCACTACCACCTCACGCTTTGAACGAACCACTGTGCCTTTTCCTCGCTTCTCCCATCCCTTTTCCTCCTTCCTTTTCAGGATGATTTATAGCTTAACTTTCTGTCCAGTTTTTGGGCGCCATTATATACATAAACGCCAAACTCATTGTTAAAGCGATGGCCCTGGCCCCAGCTCGCGCGTCTTGACATGAGGGCGGCGCCGGGCTATACTGGGTTCGTAATATAAATTACATTAAGGCGACATTTTTTAAGAGAGAGGCCATGCTTTATCAAGTTGAAATAAATGACGCCGCCCCACATAAATATTTTGGCGCGATTAGTGGTCTCTGGCTCTCTGTCTGTCGGTCGCTCGCTCTCTCTCTCTCTCT
>JAISRV010000359.1 GCA_031273445.1 Candidatus Adiutrix sp.
AACTTTTCGCCTGGGGCTCAGAACCCTTGGGGCTATCGGGTCGGTTGAGGAATTGTCGGCCCTGGTCATACCGACGCCCGGCGGAGACTACGTCCGGCTGGACCAGGCGGCCGCAATCAAAGACGCCTGGGCCGACCGAAGCTCAATGGCCTTTCATGACGGCCGCCCGACAGTGGCTGTTCAAATCAAGCGGGCTAACGGTTTTTCCGATCTGGCCGTGGCGGCCGGGGTCAGATATTGTTTAAACGGCCTCCAGGCCGACCATCCGGAAGTTCATCTGGAAGAAGTCAACAATATGGTCGACCCGGTGGCGGCCGATTATAATTCCTCCATGAAAATGCTCTATGAGGGGGCCCTGATCGCGGTGCTCGTGGTGTGGCTTTTCCTGCGCGATTGGCGGGCCACGGCCCTGGCCGCCGTGGCTCTGCCCTTGTCCCTGATTCCGACTTTTTCAGCCATGGCCTTGTGCGGCTTTACGTTAAACACAGTTACTCTTTTGGCCCTTTCATTGGTGGTGGGGATTTTGGTTGATGACGCCATTGTGGAAATCGAAAATATCAGCCGCCGCTCCGGCCGGGGGCTCACTCCCGCCCAGACGGCCCTGGAGGCGGCCAATGAAATCGGCTTGGCCGTAATCGCCGCCTCCTTTACCCTGGCGGCCGTTTTTCTGCCCACCGCTTTTATGGGCGGCGTGCACGGCCTCGTTTTCAGGCAATTCGGCATCACCGCTTCGGTGGCCGTTCTGGCCTCCCTTTTGGTGGCCAGGTTACTTACGCCGATGATGGCCGCCGTCTGGATGAAGGCTGAAAGCGGGCCTACAAAAGAGAGCTTTTTCCTCAACCGATATCTGTCGGTGGTGAAGGTCTGCCTCAAAAATCCCGGCAAAACCATGGCGGCGACCTTGTTGATATTCGCCGCCTCTTTGGCCCTCATCCCTTTAATCGGCAAATCATTCATGCCCCCGGCCGATGTGTCGCAGAGCAAAGCGGCGTTGACCCTGGCCCCTGGAACAGATATTGAAAAAACCAGCCGGGTGGCCCTTTATGCGGCTGGTCTGCTTGGCGGGATGGACGGCGTCAGCTCGGTGTTCACTGCGGTGGGGGCCGGCGGCGGCGGCGGCAAAGGCGCGCCTTCGGCCAGTGGCGACGCCGCCTCGGCGGTTTTGACGGTCAGTCTGAGGCCTCTTTCGGAGCGCGCCCGGAAGCAATCTGAAATTGAGGCTGAAATCAGAAAAAGATTAAGCCAGGTGGCCGGCGCCAAGGTGGAGGTCGGCGACGGCGAAGGCAACAAGCTGGATATCACCCTGGCCGGCGACGATAGCGGCCTTTTGGAAAAAACCGCTTCGCGTCTGGAAAATGAATTGCGCGGCCTTGCGAAATTGGGGGCCGTCGCCTCCAGCGCCGCCCGCCAGGCCCCTGAAATTCAAGTTGTGCCGGACTTTAACCAAGCGGCCGCCCTGGGGGTCAGTTCCCAGGCCATGGCCGAAGTTGTGCGCGTGGCCACCAGCGGGGCTTACTCCGCCGAACTGCCCAAACTGAACCTGCCGGAGAGACAGGCGCCCATCAAAGTTCGTTTCGACCCGCTGATAAGAAGCGATTTGGACGAGCTGGCTCAGTTGAAAGCGCCGGGCCGCAATGGGCTGGTTCCCCTGGGCTCCGTGGCGGAATTGAAGATCGGCGACAGCCCGGCTCAAATCAACAGAATCGACCGGGAAAAAAATATCGCCATATCAGTTGAACTCAATGGCCTGAGCCTGGGGCAGGCCGTGGAGCTGGCCCAGGCTCTGCCCACCCTGAAAAACCTGCCGCCGGGCATTGCCCTGGTCAACCAGGGCGAGACCCGGCGGATGAACGATCTTTGGAGGAGTCTCGGCACGGCCATGCTCATCGGCGTTTTCTGTGTGTATGGCGTTTTGGTTTTGCTGTTCAAAGATTTTAAACAGCCGATCACCATTTTAGCGGCCATGCCCCTGGCTCTGGGCGGGGCCTTGATTCCGCTGATAGTCGCCGGTCACAGCTTTTCCATGGCGGCGGCCATAGGCATTTTAATGCTGATGGGCATTGTCGCAAAAAATTCTATTTTGCTGGTGGAATACGCCATCAGGTTGCGCGGCCAAGGTTTGGAACGTTTTGAGGCCCTAATGGAGGCCTGCCGCAAACGCTCCCGTCCCATTGTCATGACCTCGCTGGCCATGGCCGGGGGGATGATGCCGGTCATCCTGGGGCTCTCAGGCGGCGACCCCAGCTTTCGGCGGCCCATGGGCATTGTGGTGGTCGGCGGCCTGATGACTTCAACCGTTCTCAGCCTGGCGATAATTCCGGTTATCTACACTCTCATGGATAATCTCAAATCAGGTTCATCCGGTTAAAGCGTACTGTCGATGACCTTGGCGGCGCTGGGCTTGTCCGGCTGGCGCCATATTTGTCCGAGGTCTTCTTTCATAAAACTCGTGGACATCGGCGCCGCCTTATTGTGAAATCTGGATTCGTTACCCGTGATTTCACATAGCAACCGATGTCCACTTTTTTGTCAAGCGTATACGCTTTAACCGGATGAACCAGTAATACTTGCGGGCGCGAAGCGCCCGGCGACTGGACTGTCCTCTGTCTTCCGTCCTCTGTAACCGGATTCCGGCGGACAAAGCGCGTCCGTCCCGCCGAAGCCTCCGGCGCCGCCGATATTGATGCCGAAAAATTTCTAATTTTTTTCTATTGCATTTCGAAAAGTTTCGTTTTATACTCTGATTCATGGAGGCCTCATGCTTACCCTGGAAAAAAAGAACCTGATCCTGAAAC
>JAISRV010000363.1 GCA_031273445.1 Candidatus Adiutrix sp.
TGCAGCTTCTGGGCCAGAACCTGTCCCGGCTGGGCATGTTCAATGGAGATGCGCTTCACAAAAAACCGCTTTCCCTTGGGGCCGAACCAAATATGCCGCCGGTTCCGGCCGGATTGAAAAAATGACTCTTATGGCTAGCTTTTAGCGCCCGGTTTGTTGTATCATATAAGGCGGCGACTTCTGGTATTATACCATTATCGACTTTATTTACAACAGGCCGCGTTTAAAAGTTTAAAAGCCGGTCGCCCCCGCAGAGGGGCGACGGAGGACGCGACTGGTTGAGAGGCCGACAAACTCGCTCGACAGGCAAAAATCACATTTTTTGCCTGGCTGCGACCCAGACGGCCAAGCCGATCATCTACACATTTGAATGAGGAAACTAATGAGCCTTGAATGCGAGAACTGCGGGCACAGGCCCGCCGGCGCGCCCTGCGAGGAATGCCATGAAGCGATTCCCCTGTGGGCCAAATATTGCCCCTACTGCGGTCAGGCCGTCAAGCGCGCCGACCGCCCTGAAGACGGCGGCGATCCCTTCGCCATTGAAAATCGCCGCCTGTGCCCGGACGGCAACTGCATCGGCATTCTGGGCGCCGACGGCCGCTGCGTAGTCTGCGGCAAGAGCGAATAAAGCGGGGAGGCGGCTATGCCTGTTTTACTGATGGCCGGGGCGGCGGTTCTGGTTTTGGGGGCAATTTTATTTTTTGTCTGGATCGCCCACTTCCTGGCTCTGATCAAAGCTCTGGCCCCCCTGGCCATAATGGCCGGCGGGGCGGTCATGGTCTGTTTAGGGCGGGAAAGAATGCGCGACCGCCAGGAAGCGCCCCTTGATTTTTCCAGCCCTGACGAGGCCAGCCGCTACAAGGCGGAGGCCAAAGCCTATCAGGCGGAGATCAACGTGGTCGCTTCGGAAGGCGAGATTATGCCGCCCGAAGGCGGTTCGCCGGCCGAGGCTGAAGCCCCGGTCGGCGGAGAGACCCGGACGGAACAAATAAACGATGAGACAAAAATGTGATTTTTGCCCGGCTAAAGCCTTACCGCCAAAAGGCGCCCCAGGCGTTCAGCCGCGTCTTCGAGCAGCTCTTCGGCCCTGGCCATGGCTTCGCCCAGGCCCATGGGGCTGGGCAACATGCTCATGACCGCCGCAATGTCGCTGGCGTACATCTTCTGATAACCCGGCCCTAACGAGCCGGACAAGCAGACCGTGGGTATGCCCAACTCGCGTCCCAGGGCGGCCACCCCGACCGGAGCTTTGCCCCAGATGGTCTGACCATCGCTGGAGCCTTCACCGGTTATGATCAAAGAGGCCCCGGCCGCCTTTTCCCTGAAACGTCCTTCGGCAAGAACAAACTCTATGCCTGGCTGAAACCTGGCCTCGGTGAAGAACATGAAAGCCGCCCCCAAACCGCCGGCGGCCCCGGCGCCGGGCTTATCAGCCGCCTCTCGGCCGGTCAGGGCGGCGGACACGGCGGCAAAGCGGCCCAGGGCCAAATCAAAGCTTTCGACCAACTCCTGAGCAACACCCTTCTGGGGTCCGAAAACAGCCGAAGCCCCGCAGGCGCCGGTCAGGGGATTTTGCACATCCGTGGCCGCCACGATGGAGACGGCCCCGAGTTCGGGCATAAGCTCAGAGGCGTCAATGGCGCCCAACCGGGCCAGAGCCAGCCCGCCTGGAGGCAAAAGCCGGCCCTCTTGGTCAAAAAACTTAAGGCCCAGGGCCGAGAGCATGCCGGCGCCGGCATCATTGGTGGCGCTGCCGCCCAGACCAACCACCAGTTTTTTCACCCCCCGGCCCAAAGCCTGGCGGATCTGCTGACCCACGCCATAAGAGCTGGCCCTGGCCGGATCAAGCTCGCCGGGTTCCAGGCGAGTCAAACCGCAGGCCGAAGCCACTTCCACCACAGCCGTCAGACCATCGCCCAAAAGCCCCCAGGCCGCCTCCACCGGCCGCCCCAGGGGATCCAAAACCTCTTCGACCACCAGTTGGCCGCCAGTGAGGCCGATCAGAGTCTCGACCGTGCCCTCCCCTCCGTCAGCCAGGGGATAAAGCCGGCACTCAGCCTCCGGCCAGACCCGGGACAGACCCAGGGCTATGGCCCTGGCCGCCGCGGGGGCGCTGAGACTGCCTTTGAACGAATCTGGGGCGATGATGATTTTCATTATTGCGGCCTATCCATTGGAGGCGCGAAAAGGTTTTTTATCGCCGGGGATTCAAGCCCCTGGCCAGGAGAACGACCGGCGGACCGCGCGCGGTTAATTCCGTCAATTTTGGGGTTAAATGCTCCGTCAGGCGGAAACGAGCTTTCTGGCCAATTCCACCGCTTCAGCCGCATCGCCGGAGTAACCGTCGGCCCCAATGTCGGCGGCGAACTTGGCGGTGATGGGCGCCCCGCCCACCATGACTTTGACCTGGTCCCTGAGGCCGGCCTCTCTGATGGTTTCCAGCACCCTGACCATAGCCGGCATGGTGGTGGTCAATAAGGCCGACAAACCCAGCAGATCGGGCTTTCTGGCCTTGACCGCCTCAATAAAGGCCGCGTCAGAGACATTGATGCCCAGGTCAATGACCACAAAGCCCGCGCCCCTGAGCATGGTGGCCACCATGTTTTTGCCGATGTCGTGCAAATCTCCGAAAACCGTGCCCAGGACTATGGATTTGGCCGCCAGCGCCTGCCCGGGGCCCTTCAGGTGCGGCTCAAGCGCCTCCACAGCCAGATTCATGGCCCGGGCCGAGAGGAGCACCTCGGGGATGAAGACCGTGCCGGCCTTGAACTGCGGGCTGATGATGTCCATGGCCGCGATCAAGCCCTCCCTCATGATGTCGCCGGCCTTAAAGCCCCTGGCGACAAGCCTTTCGACTTCAGAGACGATGCCGCCGTCGTCTCCTTCGAGCACCATGGACCTCAGCGCCCCGAAGGGATCCCCTCTGAGGGCCTCTCCTGACGCGGCCAGGTCGGAGCGGCCGGTGGTCCGGGCGGCCTGAGCCGGGGCTTCAGCCGCCGGCGAGACTTGGCCTTGGGCTTTAAGATCCGATTCCGCGGCGGCCGGAGCGACCAGCACAGCCGCTCCGGCCAGGGGCAGCCTGGCCTCCTTATGGACCCGGTCGCCTATCCGGCGGAGCCTGTCCCAGCTGGCCCTGGGCGGGGTGGTGTCGGCTATGCCCACGATAAGCCTGTCCCCCGGGGCCAACTCCCGGAACATGGAGTCCAGGTAGAGCTCAAAATCAGCCTCTGAAGTCAAATCCTCAAGCAGAATGTTCGAGGGGACGCCGCCGAAAATGGTCAGGCGATCGCGCCAACGGCCATAGTACTCCCCGATTTTGACCTTGGTCATGGGCCAGGGGCAGATAGCCTCAGCCACCTGAAAGCCGGAGTCGGGCAGGATGTCCATGAGCCCAAAATTCTCGCCGTCGCAATGGCAGACGCAGATCTGGCCCCGCTCCCTGAAGGCCGGCCCGACCTTGCGCAGCCAGGGCTGTATCTCTTTGACGAAATAGGAGGGGTAGGTGATCATGTCGTCAAAGTTGGCCCCCCACAGGACGACCTTGGCCGGGGAGTCGAGAACAACCCTGAAAACCTGCTCGTAGAAGACCGCCAGGGCCTCGGCCAGTCTGGCCATGGGGCCGGCGTGATCGTTGTAATGGTAGTAGAAGTCGGTGGCGTCTAAAAACTCCTTCTGGATATGGTGCATCGGAGAGGCGGCCAAGGAGGCGAAGGCGGCCTCAATGCCGTTGGGGCCGACTTCGTTTTCAACCCAGTCGGAATACTCCTGGTAGTTGGGAGCGACCTTAAGGTTTTCAAAAATATGGGCCACCACCTCGTAGTCGGCCGGAGTTTTTAAGACGTGCTCCTCCACCCAGGTGATGGAAGCGCCAGAGGCCCGCATCTCCTCGGAATACATGGTTCTGGTCCTGACCGTGCCTTTGGGGGTGCGGTAGATCTGGGTGACGTAATCGCCGTCGACTTGCGTCTCCACCTCCACATCGGCGCCCAGGCCGACCCTGTAGGGCTGTTCGGGGAGATTGTAGAGGCCCAGAGCCCGGTGGGGCTGCTGGCCGTTCCGAAGAAACCTGGGCACCAGGTGATGGCTGCCCCAGCCCTCGGCCCGGCATATCTCGGCGATGGCGCGGCCCTGATGCTCCTTAGGCATGGTCCCGGCCCTGAGATTGGCGTTGTGCCACAAATCTATGCGGGGCACGTAAGGCCAGACGTCGACCATTTCGCCGCGGGCGGCGGCCAGAATCTTCTCTCTCATAACTGCCTCTCAATCAGCATCAGGAGCGCCAATCCGCCAAAGCCGGCAGGCTGCCGTCAGAACGGAAGGGCATGGGCCGCGGCGCTCCGAGCCGCTCCAGGGCGGGCTTGTCGGCGGCCTGGTCCCATAAGGCCTGGCTCACGGCCAGGTACTCCAAGTCTTTGGTATTGGCGATCCAGGCCAGCTCCAATTCCTGCGGCCGGCGCGGGCCGACGGTTTCAATGGCCGCGGCCAGGGCCGATCTGGCCTGCGGCCGTATTATCGGTATGCGGCCCTTTTCAGGAGAGACGGCCACTATGGAGTTCAAGGCCGTCATCTCAAGATCGATGGCCTCAAAAAGCTCTCTGGTTATAAAGTCGTTTAAGCCCACGCCAATGGCGTTGCCGCCGCCCTTGGGGCTCATGCGCAGGGTCACCAGGCGGGTTATTCGGGGTCCGTCAGGCTCTTTTTCGTAGATGTTCATGATGCGGCCCACTACCTTGGTGTCCAGGCCGCTGCCGGATATGTCCTTGCCCATCTCATCGACCACCAGGACATCCAGGCTCTCGTAGGGCAGCGAGGGCTTGTGGAGTTTGCTTTGCGCCAGAAGCTCGGGCTCGCGCCTGATTATGTCCGCGGCCGGGACCACCTCAAGGCTGTGGAGGATATTGCGCTGATCCTCGATTAAGGCCACCCCGCACAGCACCGGAACTTTTTGGAAAATGACCCTGGCCATGGCTTCCAGAGTCTTGGAATAAGTGTGGCGGACAGCCGCGCTGTGCATCTTGGCGGCCCCGTCCACCCGGCCCAGGCCCACCACGGCCATCTTCGTCAGCCCGCTTTCAATAGGGCCTGTGAACTCGCTGTGTTCCTTGACGCGGCCGACCAATATGACCTGATCGCACTGACCAGGCAGGGCGGCCCGATCCACGCTGACCGGAAGAGAGTCAAAAACCTGACCGATCACCGTCGGCTCGTAGCCGTCAATAATGGGGGCCATTAGGGTGGCCTCAGTCTGGCCCAAATGCTCCAAGACCTCGACCTGGCCCTGGGCCGTGCCCCCGCCGTGGCTGCCCATGGCCGGCAAAATCATGGGGCTGGCCCCGGCCGCTCTGACCAGGGCCGCGATCTCCCTGACCACTTCGGTCATAGACTCGATGCCCCGGCTGCCGCTGGTGATCAGCACCCGCGCTCCCGGCTTTAGGGCTTCCGTCAGCCCCTGGGCCTGAAAACCGCGCTCCAGCTCCGCTCTGATCGGGGGACGGGCGCTTTGGGGATAAATCTGTCTGACCACTCCAAGCTTTAAGCTCTCCAGGCAATCCATGGCTGTTCCTCATCTGGCTCTGATGGGATAGGCCCCTTCAGCCAGGGCGGTTTCCCTCATGGCCTGGTAGTTGGCGTAGCTGGCCCAGTCCGGCACCGAGTTGCCGCTGCCCAGCATGAAGCCATAGCCCGGCGCCACCTCGGCCAAAAGTTTGCGGACATAGCCCCTGACCTGGTCGGGGGCGCCGTGCTGAAGCATGTCGTTGGGGACGTTGCCGACGATGCATAACTTGCCGTCAACCATTTTTTTCAGCGCGGTTATGTCGTTACAGGTGGGATCGATGGGCTGGATGACGTCAAGCCCCAGATCCGCCAGGGCGGGCAACAGCTTGTCGAGTTTGCCGTCGGAATGGAGAAAAAAGAGGCGGCCGGCCTGGCGGCAGCGTTTGGCGATCTCGCGGTACCAGGGGAAGACATACTGCTCCAGGTGCCTGAGGCTGATGATGGGGCCTGAATTGTAGGCCAGATCGTCGACCACCCAGATGCCGCCCACGTGGGGCATGGCCAGCGCCGCGTCCAGGGCCGAGTATTGTATTTGGGCCACCTTCTCAAAAACCGCGCTTACCAGCTCAGGCTTGTTGATGAGACTCATGGCGAAGTAATTGAAGCCCATGAGCATCCAGGTCATGGTGAAAATTTTGCCGGAGACCCCGATGGCCTTCATGCCTGGCGGCAGCAAGGAGGCCGCCTCGATGAGCTTGCTGAAATCCAGGGCGGCCGCCTGATCCCAGGGGAAGGCCTCGAAATCCTCAAAGGTGTGGATGAAGCTGGCGACCTCCAGGTTCCAGCCGCTTTCGCCGGCGCTTTGGTCGTCGCCGGCGGCGATTTTCTTCAAGATCTTCGAGATGTGGGAATTCGCGGTGACCTTGCCCGGCTCCATCATGCCGATGTTTATGGGAATAAAATCATAGCCGGCCTTGGACCAGAACTCCACCTGGGCGGCCAGATCATCCGGCTCAACCAGACGGCCCAGAAACTGGGACTGTATCTCGTAAGCTATGAGCACCTCGCACAAAGGCACCCGGTCAGGCTCCTCGAAACGGACAGCCTTGACCACCCTGTTCCAATCAGGCTCATACATGTTAAAATCCCTCCCTGGCGGCCTCGACTATGGCCTTCAGATTAGCCAGCGGCGTGGTCAGCGGCACGGCGCACTCCGGCGAAACCAGCCTCAGGCCGGCCTTAATAACCTGGCGGGTCTCCTGGTAAACGGTTTCCGGGGCGCCTTGCAAAAGGACATCGGGATTGTTGATGTTCCCGGTCAGGGTTATGCGTCCCCCGACCTTCTCCAAGGCCTCGGCGGCATTGTTGGCCGACTCGAAGTGGTAGACGTCGACTCCGCTTTCGGCGAAGAGTTCCATCCGGTCCATGGTCCGTCCGCAGACATGGAGGATGACCGGCCCCCCGATTTCCTTTAAAAGCTCCTTGTGCGTCGGCAGCAACAAGTCGCGGTAGTGGTAAGGCCCCACCAGGTTTCCGGTGGCGTGGTCGGCCATGACCACCACGTCGGCGCCGGCCCGGAACTGAGCCTTGGCGAAGGCGATGGTCACCGGGGCCAGCGACTCGACCATTTTTTTAACCAGGTCGAATTTTTTCCGCCCCACGGCCGTCAGAAATCTCTGGGTGCCGACCATATGGTAGGACAGAGTCCAGGGCCCCATGACCTTGCCGATGATGGCGGCCCGCCCGCCGACCTCGCGCCTTAAAATCTCCAGGGCCCTTAAGACCACGGCCAGAGAGGGTTTCTCCAGGATATTGTCGGGGACGACCACCCTGCCGAAATCCTGATAGGGAAAGGTCTTGCTGTCGGGCATCATGCCGGGCGTCCCCCAGTCCATGTCCACGCCGAAGGCGGCCGACTCCTGATGGACGGAGTACTCGGGCATGACCGAGTCGAAACCCAGAAGCTCATGGCCAGCTAGGGCCAGCCTGGCCATGGTCTCGGCCTTGAGGTGGGCTTCGGGAAACCAGGCCTCGCTGGCCTTCATGAGCTCCTGGCAGGCGATCGAGGTGGGATTTATGACCGCCGGCCTTTGCCCGTCGCGGCCGCCATAGATGTAGGACATGACCAGGTTGTGGGGGGTTGACTTCATAAATATCTCGCAAATGTTCGGGGTTACTCGGCTTTCCAGCCAGACAGGCTGGAAAGCTCGGTTTTAAACACCTGGCTCAGCCAACGTGTTCAATGTTCGGGGCTAGTCGGCTTTCCAGCCAGGCAGGTTGGCCAGCTCGGTTTTAAATACCTGGCTCAGGCCGGCGTGTTCCTTGAAATGCTCCTCAATGTTCACGGCCACATCGTGGAGATGCTCCACTAAGGTCAGCTCAGCCTTTTCCAGGTTCCGGTCGGTGATGTGCTTGACCAGCCTGGCGTGAAAAACGTAAGCGTGGGAGGCCGCGGTCTTAATCCTGGTGACCTCGGTGATGAACTGCGACAAGCCGTCCCAGATGAGCCCGAGAAACTGCATCATGACTTTATTCTGGCTGATCTCAATCAAGGCCCGGTGAAACTCGCTGTCGAGCCTGGAGAACCTGTCGCCGTCGCCGACGTTTCGGCCCTGCTCGATGAGCATGCGGTTGAGGTTCTTGATGTCTTCCTTGGAAGCCCGGCGCACCGCAAGTTTCACCGCGGTCTGCTCAAGGTAGAGCCTGGCTTCCATGAACTCGATCACATCAGTCGATTTCAAAAATATGTGCTGCCCGACAGCGGAAACATAACCGCTGGCCGAGCTGTTGACCACTATGGTGCCCACTCCGGGCTTGGCTGACAGAAAACCTAAAAGGGTCAGCTTGTTTATGGCCTCCCTGACGGTCGAGCGGCTGACCCCGAACTCCTCGGCCATGAGGTCCTGAGTCGGGAACCTGTGCCCTTCGGGCAACTCGCCGCTGGCGATGCGCTGATGGAGGTAGTTGAAAACCTCATCGACCGCCGAAAGTTTGGTTATTGTCTTGCTCATGTTTGTCGACATTCTATTTCTTCAACAGATACAGCGGCAAGTCGTGCCAGACGGTCACGACTATGAGCATAATAACGGTCACGATCAGGTAAGGCAAGGTCGCCTTGTATATCCGGGTCATGGTTATGTCGTCGGGCGTGATGCTCTTCATGTAGAACGACGACGGCGCAAACGGCGGGGTCAGGTAAGACACCTGCATGTTCATGCAGTAGAGAACCCCGAACCAAATGGGGTTGAGGCCATAGCTCAAAATAACCGGGAGAAAGATCGGAATGGTCAAAAACAGTATGCCCATCCAGTCCAGAAAGCAGCCCAGGAAAATCCAGATGATGTTTATGAGCGCCAATGTGCCCCAGACGCCCAGGTCCATGCCTAAAATGGCGTCCCTGACGAACTGGGTGCCGCCGGCCAGGGTGTAGGCCCCGATTATGGTCTGGGCCCCAAAGAAAATCCAGGCCAGCATGCAGCTGACTTTGACCGTCTCCAGGCAGGATTCCCAGATCATCTTCAAACTGAAGGTCTTCATTATAAAAGAGCAGATGAGCACCAGCACCACGCCCACGCCCGCGGCTTCATTGGGAGTGGCTACGCCGAGGTAGATCGAGCCCAAGACCCCAAAAGTGACGCATATGGGCAGGACCAGGGATTTGAGGACCTTTAAACGCTCCTTTAGAGGCAAATTTCTCAATTCATCCGGAGGCAACGGGGCGGCCTCGGGGTGACGCCGGCAATGGATGACGATGAAGCCGGTGTAGCCCAGGGCCAGCAATAATCCAGGGATGATGCCGGCGGTGAAGAGCTGGGCCACCGAGACGCTGGCCGTCATGCCGTAGACTATGAAGACCACCGAAGGGGGGATGAGCGTGGCCAGGCCGCCGCCGGCGGCCAGGGCCCCCAGGGCCAGGGTGTCGTCGTATTTGTTTTTGAGCATCTGCGGCAAGGCTATCATGCCCAGGGTCACTATCTCGGCGCCCACCACCCCGACCATGGCGGCCATGATGATGTTGGCGAAGATGGTGCCGATGGCCAGCCCGCCCCGCAAGCCTCCGGCCCAGATGTAAGCGGCCTTGAACAGCGATTCGGCCACCCCGGACCTCTGGAGTATGCTGGCCATCATCACAAACAGAGGCACAGCCATGAGGGTCGAGCTCTGGGCCATGTCGAAGATCCTGTTGACAAAGCTTGAGACTGGACCAAGGGTGTCGAACTGGATCAAACACAGTATCATGGCCGTCGCGCCCAGGCTCCAGGACAGAGGCTGCCCCATGCACAGCATGAGTATGAGGCAGGCCACCAACAGGACGCTGATTAGTCCGATGCTCATAAATCCCTCGCATGAAAAATGTGACTTGTTTCCAAGGTCCAATCGGACCGCTAAAAAAAAACTCTCGAGAACAAAGAGCGGCGCGGGCGGACAAGGTCCCGGCCAGGTCAACAATCAGGCCGATAAAAAAACTCTCGAGAACCGTAGAGCGGCGCCCGGCTGTGTTTTTTAGCCGGACCCCTTTTTGGACGGAGGCTCAAAGAGCGCCCGGCCCGTCAAGAGCATGTGCAGATCTTTCAAGACCTTGGCCAGGCCCTGGAGCATGACCAGAACGAAGCCGGCGAAGAGGATTATCTTCATCGGCCAGACCATCGGGTTCCAGGCGGTGTAGCTGTGTTCGTCAAGTTTTATCGACTGGATCATGTAAGGCCAGATGACTTTGAGCATAAAAAGGATATAGACGGAAAAGAAGCAGAAATTCAGGCAATCAAGGCCGGCCCTGGTTCTTTGGGAAAGCTTGGAATAGAAAATGTCCACCCTGACATGGGCGTCGTTTTTGATGTTCAGAGCGCCGCCCAACAGGTAGCAGATTCCGCAGAGCATGGCCGTGGTCTCGGAAACCCACAAGGTCGGCCGGTCCAAAAATTTTCTCATCACAATCTCGTAACAGATGATGAAGGCGGCCAGGAAAGGCAGGGGGGCCGCTATGGCGCCGCTTATGGCGGAAATTTTCTCAATGACCCTGACCAGTGTTTTCACCTTTTACGCCTCCGACCGGTTCAGGCCGTTTAGCCTGAACGGGAAATGACGGTCGCCGTCAGCTTTGGGACCAGAGGACTGCGCGCGGTCGGACAGTCGCTCTCGCGCCTGGCCAGCGTCCTGTGTGGCTAGAAGGAACTAACCGCACAGGACCGCCAGGCGCCGGCCGCATCGGCCGGCGCCGAAACAGCCTACTTGATGCGGCCCAACTCCCTTAGCCAGGCCTCTTGGGATTCTATGACTTCCTTGCAATCGGCGTTCTTGGTCTTCCATTCCTGCCAGACGGACATGGCGAACTCCCTGGCCTTGGCCTTGTTTTCGTCAGACCAGGTTATAATCTTGACCTTGGAGCCAGGCAGACGGCTCTTGGCCACGAAATCGAGATCAGCCACGGCGATGAGCTCGACGGAATCCCAGCACCAGCGGCGGACCGCGGTCTCGACGATGGCCTTCAGATCCGGGCTCAGCTTGTTCCATTCATCGATGTTGACGGTGAAGTCGCCTATGGGCATGGAGTGAAAGCCCGGGTAGACGGCATAATCGACGCCGTTAAGGTCATAGAGACCCAGGGAATTGTTGACGCCGACGGTGCTCCAGTCGCAAGCGTCGATGACGCCCTTATCCAGGGCCGGGAAGATCTCGTTGCCCGGCAGCTGGATGACCGAGGCCCCGGCCTTGGCCATCATTTCAGCCTGCATGCCCTGGGAGAGACGTATTTTCAAGCCCTTGAAATCTTCGACGCTCTGAAGGGGCCTGCGGCTGGGCCAGCTCTCCACGCCCCAGAACATGGCCCCCACGGTGTAGCCCTTGAAAGGAGCGTAGAGCTTGCGCATCAGCTCCAGGCCGCCTTTGTAGTTCAGCCAGGCGTCCAGTTCCCAGGGATGCTCGTAGGCGAAGATCAGATCGCTGACCGCGGCGAAGGCCGGGTTCTTGGGCGCGGCGTAGCCGGGCCAGACATGAATGACCTGAAGAACATTGTTCTGCAGCGCATCCAGGGTCTCATTTTGAGGCACAATGGCCCCGCTGGGATAAGACTCGATGATCAGCCGGCCTCCGCTCATGAGTTCAATGTTTTTGCACAGGTCTTCGAAAGTTTTCTGCGGTATCTCGCCGGCGTTCCACAGCGTCTGGGCCTTCCAGACGATTGGCTTGGCCTCCTGGGCGGAGGCGGGCTGGTTCCAAACCAAGAGACACAACAGGGCCAACAGGGTTAAGCCGATTTTTTTCGTCATTACTGTTCTCCTTGCAAAAAAAATTGAAAAATAGCCGAGCCCCTGAATTTAAAAAGAAATTTTTAAATTCAGTCGAACTCTCCCATGCCGCCTTGGAAGACTGACGGTCTTCCCGGGTATCCTTCGGAATATGGCTTTTCGCTCCCCATCGAGCCTGGCCGGACTGGCCGCCGACTTGCCGGTCTGGCCAAAAAGAGTTTGGCGGCCGAGCCTCAGGCGCCCAGGACTTCACTGGCGGAGGTCTGGAACGAGCGAAAAGTATTCTTAAGTTAGCCTGATAATCTTATTATCATATTGTCCGATCAAATGTCAATAGCGCCAAAAAAAATAATTTTCGCCCCAGCCTGCGCTTGGCGTCAACATGTTTATTTAATTTAGTTTTTTATTGGCCAGGATGAATTCGGGCTTAACTGAAGGGCTTTATGAAAGAAGCAAGGCGGGCGCCGCCCGGCCTAAACCAGGTTGGTAGGGGCGAGGGCGATTGCCCGTCAGCCCGCCCTTCTTGGTTGGCGTAGAAAATGAAGAGGGCGGGTTGACCCCGCCCCTAAGGGAAATGCGGTCAGAGCCGTAAATCAGGTCACTATGACTCCCACCCCGTCAGGGATGGCCGTAATTGAGCCCCGGTCGTGACCGATCAGGGCGTCGGCCGTCTCCAAAGCCGCGCGGAGATCCGGGGCCCACTTGAACTGGAATTCCTCGACCATTTGGCGGGGGGCCTCGGTAACCATGACGACTTGGTGCTTAAGTAAGATGCGGGCCAAAATCTGCGACTGCCACTGGTCTGGAACGGTTTGGCCCTTGTCCCTGGCCAAAAAGGCCTCCATCATGCGCCGGAGATCTTTTTCAGCCTTGAACGTCTGGTAAAAACCTTCGGCGCCATGACCGTCCTCACAGCGGGCGGCCATTATGAGCACGCCTCCGGGCTTGAGGTTGGCCTCGGCGGCGGTCATGCCCTTGACGGCTTGATAGATGTTCTGATCCAAGGGATAGCCGCCGTTGGCGGCGACGACGATGTCCGCCGGCGTAGAGGGCACGCCGCACAAGCCGGAAAGAAAGTCCACCCCGGCCAGGTGGGCCTGATCGAAATGGCCGGCGAAGGCGGCGATGACCTTCTTGTCCGAATCCAAGACCACATTGACGATAAAGGCCAGATTGACGGCTTTGGCGGCATGGATCATGTCGCGGTGGATGGGGTTGCCCTCGAGGATTCCGGTCCGGGATCTCTGGTGATCGATGAAAGCCGAGCAGTGGTTGTACATGACCCCGGCGCGGTCGGTCACCCCGGGAAAGACGCTTTTGCGGCCGCCGGAGAAGCCGGCGAAAAAATGAGGCTCAATGAAGCCCTCGGCGATGAGGAGGTCGGCCTCGACCGCCAGGCGGTTGACGCTAAAATCCCCTCCAGAGGGCAAAGTCCCAACCTTAACCATGTCGGAGGCGTCGCAGTCATGGATCTCCGTCCGGTGACCGGCCAGAGTCCCAGGCCCAAACTTGGCCTCCAGCTCGGCTTTGGTCGAACCGCGGTGGCTGCCGGTGGAAATGAGCACAGTTATGGTCGCCTTGGGGTTAGCGCGGCGAATTTCTTCAACAACTGGCGGAAAAATAACCTTGGTCGGCACAGGGCGGGTATGATCGCTGGCCAGATAGACCACGTTGGGGCGGTCCTTGACCAATTCGGCCAAACGCGGAGAGCCTATGGGAGACTCCAAGGCCTGGAGCACGAGCTCGGATTCCGGAGCCCGGCGCCTGAAGCCGTGAACCTTGGAAAGGAGAACCGCCTGGAGGCGGGAGGATGGGATATCAAGCTTCAAATGACTCGTCCCATACGGAAAATCCACAACCGTCATGGCCTCGCCTCATATTTATAAATATTATGAAAAGGCCGTCTTCCGACGACTTCACGAGCCGCGGCGGCCCGGGAAAGGACCAGCGGCCAGGCCGCCCCGGCGGCGCTATTCTATTTCAGCCAGCTTGACGTCAGCCTCCACCGCGTCTTCCTCTTTGACGGTCAGGCATTTAACCACCCCGTCGCAAGGCGAGGCGACCGGCACTTCCATCTTCATGACTTCCATAATCATCAATTCGTCGTCCGCCTTGACCCTGTCGCCTTCCTTGACCAGTATTTTCCAGATATTTCCGCTCATCGGCGCGCTGACGTCAGCCATCTTTACCTCCGAATCATTAACTTCATTGCCGGCGGCCGCCCAAGCCGGCCCATTATTGACAAAGGTTGCATTATATATCAGAGAACGCATCATATATCAAGCCGTAATTTTATGCAACCGGCGGCGACCCCGCCGGCCAAAGCCGACAAACTCGCTCGCTGGGCAAAAATCACATTTTTTGCCCAGCTACGACCCCGCCGGCCAAGCCGAGCATTTACATTTAGAATCGTCGCCCCCGGAGAGGGGCGACGGAGCGAAGCGACTGGCCCAAGAGGCCGACAAACTCGCTCGCTGGGCAAAAATCACATTTTTTGCCCAACTACGACCCCGCCGGCCAAGCCGAGCATTTACATTAATAGAATCGCCGTTTTCTTAAACCTTGTGTTGAGAAATTTTTAAGTGTAATATATTATCAGTTTGTCGTCAGATATTTAGGCGCTCAGGACGAATACGGCCTTCAGGCCGCGGCCGCCTCTTTTCTCCGGATAACGCCGAATCTGTCTGAAAACATTCCTGGCCGGTTATTGAGCGGCATGGTGCGGATTGTTAATTCTTACCCGTAAAATAGGCGAAACCGTCGCCATAGGCGATGACGTCAAAGTGCAGGTAGTCGACGTAAAAGGGCGTCAGGTCCGCTTGGGCATAACCGCGCCCTCAGCTTTAGCCGTGCATCGGGAGGAAGTTTTTCAGCGCATACAGGAGCAGAACCGTCAATCCGTGGCGCCGGCGCCGGGCGATATTGACGCGGTCGCCGTCCTTTGGGGCAAAATCAAGCTATGATCAAGATAAACACCAAAAATTTCGGTGAAATGGAATTCTCGGAGGATTCCGTAGTCGCCGTTATTGGCGGCCTGATCGGCCTGGCTGGGCACGAGCATTTCGTGATTATCCGCCATCAGGACGATACGCCTTTTTATTGGCTCCAATGTATTGACGATCCGGAGCTGGCCCTAGTCATGGTCAACCCCCACCTTTTCAAGCCCGACTACGATCCGCCGATGCCTTTAAGCGTCAATCAGGAGTTGGATGTCCAGGCTTCCGGCGAACTTTCGGTTTTCGTCATCGTCACCATACCGGCCGGCAATCCCCGCGCCATGACCGCTAACCTCCTGGGGCCGGTGATCGTCAACCCTCG
>JAISRV010000388.1 GCA_031273445.1 Candidatus Adiutrix sp.
TCTGGCGGCGGCTTTGGCAACGCCGTCGGCGCGGCCGGTCCGGGCGCGGCGGCGAAAGCCGGGGCGGGCGGGGGCGCCCGTAGCGGCGGCTTTGGCAACGCCGTCGGCGCGGCCGGTCCGGGCGCGGCGGCGAAAGCCGGGGCGGGCGGGGGCGCCCGTAGCGGCGGCTTTAGAAGAATCATCGGCGCGGTCGGCCTGAGTCCGGCCGGGCTGGCGGCTCTGGCCCTGGGTCTGGCTGTTGTGGGAACCATCGACGACGAATATTACATCCGCCTCCTGACCACCGCGCTTATGTACGGCGTTTTGGCCATGGCCTTCGATTTCACCAGCGGCTATATCAATATCGTCAATTTCGGCTTCGCCGCCTTCTGGGGCCTGGGGGCCTACGTCACGGGCTGCCTGGCCTGGCATCTGGGCTGGAGCCCCTGGCAGGGCCTTTTGCCGGCCGTTGGGGCCGCCGCGGCCCTGGGCCTGTTGCTCGGCCTTCTGACCATCCGCCTGGGCGGCATTTTCGCGGCCTGCATGACCTGGTTCGTGGCCATGGCCATGCTCAGCGTGGCCTCCAACTGGGTCGGCATGACCCGCGGGGCCACGGGCCTGACCATCCCGCTGCTTTTCCGGAGCGAGGCCAACCTGCCCTATCTGATCGCCGTCGTGATCATCGCCGTCTTCAGTTATTTCGTTCTGAGCCGCATCATCCGCTCCAAGGCCGGCCTGGCTTTTCAGGCCATCGGCCAGGATATCGAGGCGGCGGCCATAAGCGGCATCAACGCCAACTATTACAAAATAATGAATTTCACCATCAGCTGCGCCTTCGCCGGCTTTCTGGGCTGGTTTTTCGCCCATTACGTGGGCGTTCTGACCCCGCAGACCCTCCACACCAGGGCCACGGTGGAGATCATGGTCATCTCTTACATCGGCGGGCGCGGCAGTCTGTGGGGCGGCCTGGCCGCGGCCCTGTTGATCATCCCGGCCATGGAGCAGATCAAGAGCATTCAGGCCCTGTCGGACATGATGGAGCTGCGCCTGGTGCTCTACGGCGTTCTGATGATCGTGGTCATGATTTATTACCCCGGCGGCCTGTCCGGCCTGGTCAAGGCCCTGGCCCAAAAGTTCGGCCTGGCCGGCTGGGTCTCGGCGGAGAAACGTTGACGGCGCTTTGTTCTCCATAGCCGCGGCGGCTGCGGCCGCCGGATCAACCCGCGCCGGGCGCCGGCGCGGCAATAAAGGAGCCTAATATGAGGTTAGCGAAACTGTTGAGCGTCGTTTTGGCCGCCCTGTGGCTGGCCGCCCCGGCCCTGGCCCAGGAAAAGGTGCTGAAGGTCGGTTCCCTGGGGCCTTTCACCGGCCCGGCCGCCCGCACCGGCGAAGAGTTCAAGAAGGCCATCGACATGGCTTTCGAGGAGGTCGGCTACAAGATAGGCGACTACAAAATTGAATTCATCTGGATCGACTCCGAGTCGGACGCGGAAAAGAGCGCCCGCGCCTATGAGCAGGCCGTGGTCAAGGACAAAATCGACGTCGGCTACGGCGGCTGGCATTCCTGGGTCTCGCTGTCCTGCATGGAAGTGGCGGCCCGTTACAAGGTCCCGCACTTCTTCGCCTTCGGCGCGGGCAGTGAAATCAACGACAAATACAACGCCGAGCCCGAAAAATACAAATACTGGGTCGGCAAGGGCTGGCCCACGGCCTACAAACTTTCCATCGGCTATGTGGACATGCTTGAAGACGCCATCGCCAAAGGCATCTGGAAGCCGGAGGCTAAAAAAGCCGCCGTCTACGGCGTGGACAACGACTGGGGCCGCAACTTCGGCAACGCCATCGGCCAGCAGCTGATCGACGCCGGCTGGGAAGTGGTCAGCTATGACTGGGTGCAGCTGGGCGAAACCGACTTCCATCCTCTTCTGAACAAGCTCAAGAGGTCCGGGGCCGCGCTGGTGGTCGGCACCATGAGCGACCCGCCCTCCGTCTCCGCCTTCACCAAGCAGACCCGCGAAGTCAACCTCAAAAGCCTGGTCGTCTCCGACGGCCTGGGCTGGGTCGGCGAGTGGCATGAGCTGACGGGCGACGCTTCCGACTATATTCTGGATATGATCCCCCAGTGGACCACCCCCAAGAGCCGGGCCTTCAGGGAGGCCTTCATCAAAAAATACGACTTCGAGCCCGGCCCCTCCACCGCTGGCCTTTGTTACGACACGGCCACCTTCTTCCGCAAGGTTCTTCAGACCACTTTGGATAAATACGGCGACCTGAGCACGGCCAATCTTCAGAAGTGCGCCGAGGAACTGGTCATGACCGGCCAGCTGAGCCTGACCGAGGGCATCATGATGAAGGAATACAAATACACCAAGGAAACCTTCCCCGACCTGGTCGTCGGCAACGACGCCTACATGTTCCCGGTCATCCAGTATAAAGGCGGGCAGCCGGCCATGATCTGGCCGCCTTTCGTCAAGGAAAAGGATTTGGAAATTCCCGCCTGGGCCAAATAAATGACCGGGCCAGGGCAAAGCCCTGGACCCCGGATGCTC
>JAISRV010000410.1 GCA_031273445.1 Candidatus Adiutrix sp.
GTCATGTGGGGGGCTTTTTATGTTTCCCTGATCTGCCTTCTGCCGACCTTCGTCACGCAATATTTTCACGTCGGCTTCTATTTCGGCGGCACGGCTCTTCTGATCGTGGTCGGCGTGGCCATCGACACCATGAGCCAGATTCAGAGCCACCTGATGAACCAGCACTATGAAAGCTTCATGAAAAAGAGCGGCGGCGACGGCGGCCGCGGCGGCTTGACCTCGGGGCGCATCCGCCGATGAAATTTTGTTTCGCCGCGCCTCGCGCGAATGGCGGAGACCAAACCGCTGGGGAAGATAGACGCCAATAAATAAAAATTGACTTTGCCTGATAAATGGCGTAAAAATGAACATTTGGCTCTATAATTTCAAAGAGCCTGAAAACCGCGGCCGGGAGACCGGCCTTGAGCGCTGGAGACTCGCCTATGATCATCATTTTGCTGGGCCCCCCCGGCGCGGGCAAGGGGACGCAGGCCGGGGCCATAGCCGGGCGCTTCGGCATACCCCATATTTCGACCGGCGATATTTTCAGGGCCAACCTGAAAAACGGCACGCCCCTGGGTTTGGAAGCCAAAAAATACATGGACGCCGGCTCTTTGGTCCCCGATGAGCTGGTGGTGCGTCTGGTCGGCGACCGCTTGGGCGAAACAGACGCCCTCAAGGGGGCGTTGCTCGACGGCTTTCCCCGCACGGTGGGGCAGGCCGACGCCCTGAGCGCCTGCCTGGCCGGCCAGGGCCGCGGGGTCGACCATTGTCTCTGCCTCGAAGTCGACGACGGCGTTTTGATAAAACGCCTGGCGGGTCGCCGCCTGTGCCGCGGCTGCGGCGCCGGTTTCCACGTCGATTTTTCGCCTCCCCCCGCGGACGGGCGCTGCCCGAACTGCCGCGGCGAGATTTACCAGAGGGACGACGACTCTGAAGCGACCATTGAAAATCGCCTCAAGGTTTACCATGACCAGACCAGCCCGCTGATCGCCTGGTACGCGGAGAGAGGCCTTTTGCGGGTCGTTGACGGCGACGCTCCGATGGCGACGGTTGAAGCCGGCGTAGTCAGGGCTTTGGGCCTTTGATTGCGGCGCCTGTTTTAGGATAAGGCGACTTTAAGAGCCCCTCCGGCCGGCGGGGTTTTCGTTGTCTTTTTTTGCGTTGAACCATCAAATAAACATGACCGCCGTCAGGCCGGTTTCCGTTATAGGAGAGGCTATGAAAGTCCGTTCTTCAGTTAAAAAAATGTGCATGAAATGCAAAATAATTCGCCGTTTCGGCCAGGTGCGGGTCATCTGCCAGAATCCCAAACACAAGCAGCGCCAGGGTTGAGCCGCCGCGGGCGGTTCGACGACGGCCGCCGCTCAAGACGCGGCGGCCGCGCGCTCCAATAGAGTATTTACGATCCAAGGAGGATATGACAGGTGCCCAGGATTTCCGGCATTGACTTGCCCCGGCAAAAACGCATCGAAATAGCGCTGACTTATATCTACGGCATCGGCCGGCCCGCCGCGCACGCCATTCTGACGAAGGCCGGGGTTGATTTCGGGATCAAATCCGACAACCTCACCGACGATGAAGTTTCCCGCATCCGCCGGATCATTGACGCGGAGTTCAAGGTTGAGGGCGACCTGCGCCGCGATGTGACGATGAATATAAAGCGGCTGATGGACCTTGGCTGTTACCGCGGCCTGCGCCATCGCCGCGGCCTGCCGGCGCGGGGCCAGCGGACCCATACCAACGCCCGCACCCGCAAGGGGCCGCGGCGGTCTGTGGTCGGCAAGAAGAAGAAATAAAGCGCCGGCCGCCGGCTTTATGGGCCCGGCTATTGAATATAGCCAGGCCTCGGCGGCGAAAGCATTGTTATTTCGGGCTTTGACGAAATCAGGCTTGATATGTTTATTCGGCGAGTCAATAGCATATTTCGGCTTATCAGATTTAATTGAACCAGCCCATGACAACCGGGAAGGGGTATAATCCATATGTCCGCCAACAAAGCGACGCGCAGATCACGCAAGAAAAAAGAGAAAAAAAGCATTCCGGTTGGGGTGGCCCATATCCAGGCCACTTTCAACAACACCATCGTCACGATAACGGATCCGCGCGGCAACGCCATCGCCTGGTCCAGCGCGGGCGTTCAGGGTTTCAAGGGTTCCCGCAAGTCCACGCCTTACGCCGCCCAGACCGCGGTTGAGGACGCGGCCAAAAAAGCCATGGAACACGGCATGCGCACGGTTGAAGTATATATCAAAGGCCCCGGCAGCGGCCGCGAGTCGGCTTTGCGCGGCCTTCAGTCAGCCGGTTTTAACGTGACGCTCATCCGCGACGTTACCCCCGTCCCGCACAACGGCTGTCGCCCGCCCAAACGCCGGCGTGTCTGATATGCGTTCGCAATCCGGCCCCTGCCGGATTTTTGCGGAGAAGCGGCGGTTATTGAATCGCCCAAATGAGCATATCAGGCCTGATTTCGGCCAGGCCCGAAATCGCAATGCTTTATTGCCGCCGCGGCGTTGCGGCATTTAATAGCCGAGTCTATGATAACCCAAGACCGGCCTTCCGGGCCGGATGCAACCTCTGGAGTGGTTCCTGGGAGAGGGTATGGATAAAAACTGGAAAGATTTGATAAAGCCGAAAAAAGTTGATGTGGAAGCCTACGACCGCAACACGAATTACGGCAAATTCGTCTGTGAACCCCTGGAAAGGGGTTTCGGGCTGACCCTGGGCAATGCCTTGAGGCGTATCCTTCTGTCTTCGTTGCAGGGCGCGGCCATTGTGTCGGTTAAAATTGAAGGCGTTCTGCATGAATTGACCACCATTCCCGGCGTTCTTGAAGACGTCAGCGATGTAATTTTAAATCTCAAGGAAGTGCGGCTGAAGCTCCATTCGGCCATGCCCCGCGCCATTCGCCTTGATATTGAAGGCCCCCGCAAGGTTACGGCCGCCGACATCATCACGGACGCCCAGGTTGACGTATTGAATAAAGACAAACATATCGCGACATTAGCTCGTGGCGGCCACCTGAGGATGGAAATGAGCGTGGCCCTGGGCAAAGGCTATGTGCCGGCCGAAAAAAGCCCGACCGATGAGCAGATCATCGGCGAAATACCCATTGACGCCCTTTTTTCGCCTATTCGGAAAGTCAATTTCGTGGTCACCAACGCTCGCGTGGTCCAGAAAACCGACTACGACAAGCTGACCCTGGAAGTGTGGACCGACGGCAGTCTGACGCCCCAGGACGCGGTGGCTTACGCCGCCAAGATTCTCAAGGATCAGCTTACCATCTTCATTAATTTTGAAGAGGACGCCCCCGCTTTGGCCTCCACGGCGGAAGACCAGCGCAATGCCGGCCAGAACGACAATTTCAACCGCACCGTCGATGAATTGGAGCTGTCCGTCCGCTCGGCCAACTGCCTTAAGAACGCCAATATTTTTTATATAGGCGAGCTTGTGCAGCGCAGCGAGTCCGAAATGCTGCGCACCAAGAATTTCGGGCGCAAGTCTTTAAATGAGATCAAGGAAGTGCTCACCGAGATGGGCCTGTCACTGGGCATGAAACTCGAAGGTTTCACGGCTCCGGCCGCGAACAAGAAGGATTGACTTATGAGGCACCGCAAAGCTAACGTAAAATTGGGGCGCACCGCCAGCCATCGCGACGCCATGTTGCGAAATATGGTCACCAGCCTGTTTGAATATGACCGCATCACCACCACCATTTCCAAGGCCAAGGCCCTGCGTCCCCTGGCCGACCGGCTGGTCGGGCTGGCCAAAAAAGGCAAGGCCGATTTACATTCTTTTCGTCAGGCCGCTGCGGTGATAACCAAAAGGAGCGTCCTGGACAAGATTTTCGATGAAGCCGCCGGCCGTTTCGAGGGCCGCGTTTCGGGCTATGCCGTCATGGTCAAACTGGGTCTGCGCAAAGGCGACGCCGCGCCCATGGTTATTTTGGAGCTGATCAAGCCCGGCTATGAAAAAGCCAAAGTCGGCGGCGGCGCTTCGTCCCGCAAGGCCAAAGGCGGCGCGGGCGACCGTTCCAGGCGCGTGGCCGCCTCCCTTTCCAAAAAAGAGGCCGCCCCGAAGGAAACCGCGGCCGCCCCGGCGGAAGACGCGCCCGCGGCGGATGCCGCAGCCGCGCATTCCGACGCGAATTCAGATGATTCCGACAAGGGCGGCGAGGCCGGTCAATAGCCTGG
>JAISRV010000435.1 GCA_031273445.1 Candidatus Adiutrix sp.
CCCATTATGGCGCTGCGGCTTTCGGAAATGATGTCTTTCATCTGGTAATGGCCGAGCTTGGACTTCAGTTCCCCGATAATGACGTCGCCCAGGCGCCTTTTGGCGTCTTCGATGATGGAGTAGCTGGTGTCGCCCTTGAAGCGCTTGTAGAACAAAAGCGCGTCTTTGATCTTCCAGCGCACGTAGGCGTCGACCACCATGTTCTTTTTGTCGTTGGTATAGACGATGGTCGTGTCCACGTCATATTCCATCAGGCGGTTGTCGAGATAAATGACGTTCTGTATGAAGGGCATCTTGATGTGCAGCCCGGGCTTGTCTTTGACGTCCACCGGCTCCCCGAACTGGAGGATGATGGCGTGGCGGGTCTGATCCACGGTGAAGAGCGAGTTGACCAGGAGAAGGCCGGCAAGGCACAGCAAAACGACGGCGGCATAAGGTTTTTTCATATTGACGTCACTTTCCGGCCAGGCCGTCGGCGGCCGGCGGGTTCTGGGCCGGCGGAGCCGCGGAAGGCTTGAGGCCCAAGTGCGGGAGCAGCGAGCGACCTATATCGCCGGAGACGATATATTTTTCCGAGTCGGGCAAAAGCTGATCCATGGCTTCCAAAAGGAGGCGCTGGCGGGTGATGTCCGGCGCCTTTTTGTATTCCTCCAGAATGGCTTTGAACCTGGCGGCCTCGCCATGAGCCAGGTTGATGCGCTGGGCGCTGTAGGCCCGGGCCGCGGCCTCTATGGCGAAGGCCTGCCCCTGAGCCTGCGGCAACACCTGATTGGCGTAGCCGTTGGCTTCGTTTTTAGAGCGCTCGCTGTCTTCCCTGGCTGAGGTGACGTCGCGGAAAGCATGGCTGACTTCGCGCGGCACATGGACGTCCTGAAGTTCGACGTTCTGCACCACCACGCCGATGGCGTAGTTGTCGAGCATGTTCTGAAGAGTGGATTTTGTCGCTTCCTGAATATCAAGGCGTTGGTCGGTCAGGGCATCATCTATGTTCCTGTTGCCGATGACCTCGCGCATGGCGCTGGTGGAGGCGTCGAGTATGGCCTTTTCAGGATTAAAGACGTTAAAGGCGTATTTGGCCGGATCCTGTATGCGGTATTGGACGACGAACTTGATGTCCGCAAGGTTCTCGTCTTTGGTCAGCATCATCGTCTCTTCGTTCGTGCCGGAATTCCCGCCTATTTCAATGCGGTTGGTGCGGTTAGTATTGATTTTGACGACGGTTTCAATAGGGTATGGCGCATGGTAGTTCAGGCCGGGGTCGACGGTTCTGACATGTTGGCCAAAGCGCTTGATCAGGCCCTGCTCGGCCGGATCAACCGTGAAAAAGCCCGAAGCGCCCCACAAGAGCAGCAACGCCAAAGGCGCGGCCAACAGAAAGCGGCCGCTGCCGGGCATTTTTAGGTTTTTTAAGATGTTGCCTACTTTGGGCATACCGTTGCCCACCGGCCCTCTGCTTTTCTGGCGGCTTTTTTGCCATTCTTCCCAATCCATAGGCATCTTTTATCTCCCTGTCAACCCCAGCGGGCCACAAAATTTTTTTTGCCGTTATCGAAGGCCATGGCTTCAGACTCCAGAAGCGTGTTGTACTGCTGCTCGTTCAGGTTTTTGGCCATGTTGCGAGCGGTCAGGCACTTGGCGTACAACAGCGGCTCCAGAGCCATGACGATGTCGTCGCGCCTCCCCGGTTGATTTTTATAGGCTATGGCCGCACTGAATATCGCTTCGCGCCAGTCTTCAATCAAGAGCGGGCGGGAGTCAGGTTCGACCGAGTTAAGCGCGGCCGTAAGTCTTCCAGCCAGGTCCGGGTTGAAAAACTCCGCCCAGAGCGGTTGGCCGGCCGTGCCCAGACGCCGGAATTCGGAAGCTAAAAATTTACAGTCCACCGTCACCTGAGGCGGCAGGTTTTGGGGCGGCTGATCCACGCCGGCCAAGGCCGTCGGGCGCGAACGCGTGACTTTGCTCCACTCCTTGTCTGTTTTAAGCATCAGATTGAACATGGCCGCAGCCACATTCTTGAAGGAGTTGGTCATGGCCGTCTCCAGGGGCCGGCTGTCGACCGTAACCCGCGGGTGAGCCATAAACGACTGGCAGATGGGGGCCTGGTTGATTATGGCCAGGCCCAGCATGGTCAGATCAAGGCTGTAGCCCCGGTCGTCAAGCTCCCACTGGCCGTAATCAAGGAAAACTTTATTGAGGCGGGCGGAAAAGGCGCGGTCGGCGCAAATGGGCTGCATGACCCTTCGTCCAAACAGGGAACGCATCATGGGGTAGGCAAAAAATCTGGTCACCGGGGTATCATAGGGGTGGCGCACATAAAGCGGAGTCACCATTTCTGAACAGCCGGAGAGTATGGGCTCCAAGAGGCCGCGCATCCAGGAGGTTTTGATGCTGGTGAGGTTGGCGTCTATTATGACTATCGCCTTGGCGGAAAGATCAGCCGCTTTTTTAAAAATGTTCAGGGCGTTGGCCCCTCTGCCGCGTACCCCCGGCGGGGTGGAGACATAAATTCTGGGCGTCTCGCATTCGGCGCCGAAAAAAGCTTCCCGGGTGCCGTCCTGTGAATTGTTGTCGCAGTTGACGATGACTTTTGTATATTGCGGATAGCAGTTCACCAGGCCGATGGCGGCTTTACGGGTCGGAAAAGCGATATTGGCGGCCTCCTGGAACGAAGGCAGAAACACGGCGATATCAGCCTCCGTCACTCCATCCGGATTGATTTCTTCATACAGCATGTTCATATTTTCTTTTTGGCCATGTCGCCCGCGAGGCGCCGTCGACTTTCAGTTTCTTTCATCCGCTTAAAATACTACAAGAGCGCAAGATAGTCAAAGTCGGCTATTCTAAATGTAAATGATCGGCTGGACCGGCTGGGTCGTAGCCAGGCAAAAAATGTGATTTTTGCCTGGCGAGCGAGTTAATCGCCTCACCTGATGATTGCCGGCTGTCAGCCCCTGAAATGGCGGGGCGGAACGAGCGGAACAAAAGAGCGATGAGACAAAAAAGAGCGATGAGACAAAAATGGCGGGGCGTAACGAACGGAACAAAAGAGCGATGAGACAAAAGAGCGATGAGA
>JAISRV010000034.1 GCA_031273445.1 Candidatus Adiutrix sp.
TTCCGAAGGACGCCTGCCTAACATTTTGAACGCCCTTCTGGTCACCAGCCCCGCCATTAATGACCAGCCTGACAATCTGACGCTGGAAGTGGCCCAGCATCTCGGCGACAACGTGGTTCGCACTATCGCCATGGAGACGACGGACGGCCTGGTGCGCGGCATGACGGCCCAGGACACCGGCGGACCTATCGCCATGCCGGTCGGCAAGGAAACGCTGGGCCGCGTGCTCAACGTCGTCGGAAAACCTGTCGACGGCAAAGGGCCTGTCCGCGCCGACAAACACTACCCTATTCATCGTCCCGCCCCCAAGTTCACCGAACTGGATACTTCCGCGCGTGTTCTGGAGACAGGCGTCAAAGTCATTGATCTTCTGGTGCCCTTCCCGCGCGGCGGCAAAATGGGGCTCTTCGGCGGCGCCGGCGTCGGCAAGACCGTCATCATGATGGAGATGATTCACAATATAGCCATGCACCACGGCGGCATCTCGGTTTTCGCCGGCGTCGGCGAACGCACCCGTGAAGGAACCGACCTTTACAACGAAATGAAGGAAAGCGGCGTGATCGACAAGGCCGCCCTCGTCTACGGCCAGATGACCGAACCGCCCGGGGCCCGCGCCAGAGTGGCTCTTTCCGGCCTGACCGCGGCCGAATATTTCCGTGATGAAGAAGGCCAGGACGTGCTTCTTTTCGTCGACAATATCTTCCGCTTCACCCAGGCCGGCAGCGAAATCTCCGCGCTTTTGGGCCGCATGCCTTCCGCCGTGGGCTACCAGCCCACACTGGCGACCGACCTCGGCGAGCTTCAGGAGCGCATCACTTCCACCACACGCGGCTCCATAACCTCAGTGCAGTGCGTCTACGTGCCCGCCGACGACTTGACCGACCCGGCTCCGGCCACAACCTTCGCCCACTTGAACGGCTCGGTGATTCTTTCCCGCCAGATCGCCGAATTGGGCATTTACCCGGCGGTGGACCCGCTGGACTCCACCAGCACCATCCTTGATCCCAATTTTTTGGGCGAAGACCATTATTTCACTGCCCGCCGAGTGCAGCAAACCCTGCAAAAATATAAAGACCTTCAGGATATTATTGCTATTTTAGGTATGGAAGAGCTTTCTGAAGAAGACAAGATCACAGTGGCCAGAGCCAGAAAGATGCAGCGTTTCCTTTCACAGCCCTTCTTTTCCGCCGAAGTGTTCACCGGCGCTCCCGGCAAATTCGTCAAGATGGAAGACACCGTGCGCGGCTTCAAGGAAATTTTAGAAGGCAAGCACGACGATCTGCCCGAGCAGGCTTTCCAGATGGTCGGCTCTATTGAAGAGGCGCGTGAAAAAGCCGAACGTCTGGCCAAAGAAGCCGCCTGAGTTCGCCTACAGCAATCCGGACAGCCTGCAAAGAAAAGATTCTCCTATGAGCGACAAAAAAATGCGACTGCGCATAGTCACCCCGGACAAGGTCGTTTTTGACGGTCAGGTGGACGCCGTTGGGGCTATGGGCTCGGAGGGCGCTTTTACGGCCCTGCCGGGTCATGTGCCTTTTCTGACTGACTTAAATCCCGGCCTTTTGTGGTTCAGAAACAGTGACGGCGTCAAAGACCTGGCTGTTTCCGGCGGATTTGCGGAAGTTTTGCCGAATAAAACCAGCATTCTGGCCGACAGCGCCGAATATTTGGAAGAAATTGACCTGGTCAGGGCTGAAAAAGCTCTTAAGCGGGCGGAAGAACGTCTGCGTATGGCCAAGGCCGAAGCCCGGCTGGCCGAAAATGGTCAGGCGCCCGACATCAGCCGGGCCACTTTAAGCATGACCAGAGCCTCCACCCGCATTAAATTGGCGACGCGCCGCATACGCCACTGACCTGAAAAACAATCGGGCGACTGATGGTCTTCGTCTCTGATTCATTGCGGGAAACCGGGCTTTTCGCCCGGTTTCCAATTTATCGGGAGTTTTTATGAAAAAGCCGCGGCTGATGCTGGCCGGCGCTCACAGCGGGGTGGGCAAAACTTCGGTTTCCGCCGGAGTTATGTCCGCTTTGACGCGACGCGGCACATGCGTTCAGCCTTTCAAAGTAGGCCCGGATTACATTGACCCGGCTTTTCATACTTTTGTCGCCGGCCGCAAATCCCGTAATTTGGATTCGTGGATGCTCTCTGAAGAGACCGTGCGGTCTCTCTTTTGCCGCAATGCGCCGGATCAAGGCGCCGGCCTGTCTATAATCGAAGGAGTCATGGGCCTTTTCGACGGGCATACGGAAACAGCCGCCGGTTCCAGCGCCCATGTGGCCTCAATTCTCTCCGCTCCCGTTGTTTTGGTGATAAACGGCGCCGCCGTCAGCCGCAGCGCGGCGGCTCTGGTGCATGGATTCGATCATTTTCAACCCGGCTTCCGGCTGGCCGGAGTCATAATCAATATGCTCTCAAGCCGTCAGCACTATGAAATGCTGAAAAGATTCATCGAAACCGAAGCTCAGGCGCCCTGTTTCGGCTATCTGAGCAAAAATCACGAGTATGCTCTGGAAAGCCGCCACCTGGGCCTCGTGCCCAGCGCGGAGGTGGACCGGTTGGCGGAGCGGCTGGCGGCGCTGGCCCAGGCGGCGGCTGAAACAATTGATCTTGACGGGCTGGCGGCCTTGGCCGAATCGGCCCCTGCCATTGAGGCCGCCCCGCTTCCGCCCGCCGTCGTCTCCGCAAATCCGGCCCGTATAGGCCTGGCCCTGGACAGCGCCTTTAATTTTTATTATGAAGACGGGCTGGACCTTTTGATCCGGCTGGGGGCTGAACTTGCGCCTTTCAGCCCGATGAAGGATTCGGCCCTGCCGCCCGGTCTTTCCGGAATGTATATCGGCGGCGGCTTTCCCGAAATTTTCGCCGCCGAACTGGCGGCCAACCGGCCGATGCTGGAGGCGGTTAAAGCCGCTCTGGACGACGGAATGCCGGCTTACGCCGAATGCGGCGGGCTTATGTATCTCTGCCGCAGCCTGACCGATCATGAGGGCCGTGAATATGAGATGGCCGGGTTTTTCCCTGAAAAAACCTCCATGACCCGGCGGCTGCAGAATTTCGGCTATGTGGAGTCCCGCTTCGAGGAAGACACGGTTCTGGGACCGGCGGGAACTAAAATAAGAGCCCATGAATTTCACCATTCCCGCCTC
>JAISRV010000096.1 GCA_031273445.1 Candidatus Adiutrix sp.
AAAATATGGCCATGACAGTGGCGCTAAGCATCTGTTTCCAGATTGCCCTGGCCGCCCATCCGGCGGCGGCTCAGGATTATATGAGTCAGAATATTTCTCTGACTCCAAAAGAAGAGGAAGCCCTGCGGCTGGCCGCCGAATGGTCCGACCGGCCGATCAAGCCCATCCAGACCGCCGAAGGTAAGGTCGTTTACGTGCATGGGGCCACTCTGCCGACCATTATCGGCTCTCCCATGCAGATCAGCGATATAGAGCTGGAGCCGGGCGAACAGGTCAATGAAATCCTGGTGGGCGATTCGGCCCGCTGGCTGGTGGAGGACGGCACGAGCGGCAACGGCATTACCCACATCTTCGTCAAGCCGGTTGACGCCGGGCTCAGCACCTCGCTGGCGGTGACCACCAACAGGAGGGTCTATCACATCAAACTGATTTCCAGGGTCTCCGGCCATACGCCCTATGTGGGCTTCCTTTATTCAGGCCAGATGCAAGCCTTGGTCAAAAAAGACGCCAGGGAAAGCCAATGGCGCACAGCCATGGAGGATAATCAACCGCTGGATATGTCCAATTTGAATTTCAATTATGACGTTCGGGGGAAGGCTGCCTGGAAGCCGGTCAAAGTCTGGGACGACGGCCGGAAGATGTATCTGCGTCTGCCGGACAAGGCCGTCCGGGGCGAAGTTCCGGCTCTTCTAGTGCGCCGGGGCGATGAAAATATTCTGGTCAACTACCGCCTGAAAAACAACACTTTCGAGGTGGACGGCATCTTTAACAACATCATCCTGATCGCCGGCAATGGCGGCAATCAGGACAGGGCGGAAATAATCCGGGGCAAGGACACGCCGACAGCCAATAGCGGAGGCGGCAAATGAAAAACGGCTTAATTTTTCTTGTTTCTATTATTTTGGGGCCAAGCCTGATTTTTTCCGGCTGTTCCGGACATGGACGCATGGCCTCTTTTACCTCGGAAACCTTCCCGGCCGCCGCCGGCGCGTCTCTGGTCGCGGACGTGGTTGCCCGTGTTTACGCCGCTTATCCGCCGGGCCAAACCTCAATCCGCCTGGCCGGAACGTCCGGCGCGACCGGAACGTCCGGCGCGACCGGGAAGGGCGATTTCGCCGCGCAATTGGAAGAAGCCCTGAGGGCCAAAGGCTATGCCCTTGTGCCGGAAGCCGGGCCGGGAGACCTGACTTTGGCCTGGACGGTGGATCGTTTGGATGAAACCGAATGGTATTTGCTCGTCAAACTCTCTGACGGCTACCATTTCGGACGGCTTTATAAAGACAAAAACGGAACGATAGTGCCGGCCGCCAGTCTTTCGCAAAGCGTCTTTTAGGGGGCGATGATGGCTAAAAATAACAACGCTGGCGCCAGTCCCAACAGCTTCGAGCCGCCCGAACCCAAAGGCAGCGGGAGCCAAAGGGCTTATTACGCCATAATCGGCGTTCTGGCGGCCCTGGCGCTGGTCGTGATCATGTCCCTTTCCGAATCCGGCGACAATAAAAAAGAAACCGCTGAAAAAGCCGAAAAAGCGGCCGAAGTGAACGACAGGCGTTTCCTTGCCGGCGAAGACGCGGGCCGGGGCGTGGCGGCAGGCAAATTTCCCAAACCGCCGGAAGAACAACAGAGCGGCTTGATCGGCAATACGGCTAAAGAAGAAACTCCGCCGGCCAAGCCGGAGCTGCAATTCAAACCGGTCGGCCCCCCGGCGGTGGATAAAGAGGCGGAAGCCCGGCGGCAGGAGGAAATGGAGGAACGCCGCCGGAAGCGGGAAGCCTACCGGGCCGGATTAAACTCCAAACTGCTGGCCGGGCGGGGCCATAAAACTTCAGCGGAAGTCGCTGAAGCCGGGGATGGCGCTAAAGCTAAAGGTTCGTCTTCCGATGCCCTGAGCGCCCCGGCGGCTTCGGAGGCTTATGATCCGGCCGCCGACAAGGATAAGGAAGCCTTTTTTGAACGGGCCGACGTCAGGCAATGGCGTTCGCCCTATACCAGGGAGGCGGGCGCCCGCTATGAACTCAAGACCGGGGCCGTGGTGCCGGGCATCATGGTCACGGGCATAAATTCCGATCTGCCGGGCAACATCATTGCCCAGGTCTCCCAAAACGTCTATGACTCGGCCAGGGGCGACGAGCTGCTGATTCCCCAGGGGGCCAAGATATACGGCGCTTATGACTCCAGAATCGCCTACGGCCAGAGCCGTATTCTGGTGGCCTGGAACCGGATAATCTTTCCCGACGGTTCAGCCGTCGCCCTGGGGGCCATGCCCGGCGCGGATATGGGCGGTTCGGGCGGCTTCGCCGACCTGGTGGACAATCATTATCTCCGTATCTTCGGCTCGGCGGCGCTGATGAGCCTGATCACCGGCGGCATGTCTTACGCCATCGACCAGGTGGATAACAACAGCGGCAATCAGAACGCCAACAACACCACCCTGCAGGATGAAATGGCCTCGGCCCTGGCTAACCAAATGGGCCAGACTTCCATGAAGCTTTTGGAAAAAAACATGTCCATCAAGCCGACCATCGAGATTCGCCCCGGCTTTCGTTTCAACATCGTCGTGACCAAAGACATCGTATTCAGGGGGCCGTATGCCGCAGCCAGATAGAAAAACGTCAGCCGGTCTGACCCTCGACCACCTGATTCAAAGCATCAATAGCCAGGCTATTGATGCTTCGGCCTTCGGTTTGAGCCTGAATGGCCAGACGGGCGTGAGTTTCCGGCGATACTCGCAACATAATTTTTCCAGAAAAAGGCTTTTGAGGCGCCTGACCCGCTTGGGCGCAAAAATCAAGGTAATCATCCACGGCTTCTTCAAACGCCCGCCGAAACTCCGGAACAGATTCACCGTGGAAAGTCACAATATCTTTGATTCCAATAATACGCCCAATCAAGCAACCATCTGGTTCGCTATATTCGACCTTTGTCGCATATCCCTTATAGACCATATTACTCATGGCTTTACTCCTAATTCTTTCAAAAAGACTCTGGCTGTTTCAACCTGGTATGGTTTGGCTTCCTTGGCTGGATGCGGGCGGTGGGTCGTCATTTTGACGGTTCCTTTCATAAATCTAACCCTGGAGCCCTCTCCTTCGCTCATTTGCGCCCCGACCGCCACCAGCAGGGCGGCTATATCAGACCATTTGATATCGCTTTTAGTCGGCTGGCTGAAAATGTTTTCCAGTGTTTTTCTGTTTTTGCTGTTCATGGCCATAATGATAGCACAAAGTGACAGCATGTCAAGGAAACTGTATGCCGACTAAACAATATGGGCAGCAGCGTGAAAAGAAGAAAAGGAAGGGCCAGGGCCATGCCGAATTGATCTTTCTCGGCCTGGGCCTGTGGGCTCTGGTCTCCTTCGGCTTCGGCGCCTGGAGGATCGCCGCTCACTATGGCTACGATGAGGCCTTCGGCGCTCCGGCTCTGGCCGTCGGCGAAACCCGGCTTTACTGGCCCTGGCGGGTGCTGACCTGGGAACAGGAATTCAGCGAATACCAGGAGGTCAAAAATTTGGTCTCGCAAACCTATATGATCTGCCTTGGCCTGCCCATGCTTTTGCTTATGCTCTATATGGGCGCCAAGGATTCCGTCAGGGGCCGGGACGATCTGCACGGTTCTGCTCATTGGGCCGATTATGACGAGATTAAGCTGAAGTTCCGGCGCTTGGCAAATAAAAATATAATGAAATAAAGATGATAATCAATATGTCTGATTTTTTACTGGCTACATCTTGATATTTTTGATCAGATCGAGAGCCTTTTGCTGGTGCAGTGAAGGGGTGGTGGTCATGGTGAAAGTTGTGG
>JAISRV010000108.1 GCA_031273445.1 Candidatus Adiutrix sp.
CTTCCCAGCTTTGCGACAGCATGGTCAACCACTTGTCGCTGAAGCTGGAAGACCGGCAGATGCTTTTATCGCTGGTCAGTCCCCTGGCCCGCATGGAAGCCCTCTATGAACTGATGCGCAGTGAAATTGAAGTGCTGCAGATTGAGCAGCGCATCAAAAACCGCGTCAAAAAGCAAATGGAGAAGACCCAGAAGGACTACTACCTCAACGAGCAGATGCGCGCCATTCAAAAAGAAATGGGCGACAGCGACGACATGAAGAATGAAATCGCCGAGCTTGAGGAAAAAGTCAAGCGCCGCCGCCTGTCCAAGGAAGCGGGCCAGAAGGTGCGCCACGAGCTGAAAAAACTCAAAATGATGTCGCCGATGAGCGCCGAGGCGACGGTGGTGCGTAATTACGTCGACTGGATTCTGGCCCTGCCCTGGTTCGAGCGTAGCCGCGACACCCTGGATATCAACACGGCGGAAAAAATTCTGGAAGAAGACCATTACGGCCTGGAAAAACCCAAAGAGCGCATTTTGGAATATCTGGCCGTTCAAAGCCTGGTCAAAAAAAACCGCGGCCCCATTTTGTGTCTGGTGGGCCCCCCCGGCGTAGGGAAAACGTCCCTGGCCCGTTCGGTGGCCCGGGCCCTGGGCCGTAATTTCGTGCGGCTGTCGCTCGGCGGCGTGCGCGATGAGGCTGAAATACGCGGCCACCGCCGCACCTATATCGGGGCCATGCCCGGCAAGATCATCCAGAGCCTGAAAAAGGCCAAAACTTCCAACCCGGTTTTCTGCCTGGACGAAGTGGACAAAATGTCCACCGATTTTCGGGGCGACCCGTCGGCGGCCCTTTTGGAAGTTCTTGATCCCGAGCAGAATTCCAAATTCGGCGACCACTATCTTGACCTGGACTATGACCTGTCCGGAGTCATGTTCATTACGACCGCCAATAGCCTCTATTCCATCCCCAGCCCTTTGCAGGACCGCATGGAGATCATCCGCATCTCCGGCTATACGGAAGATGAAAAGCTGAACATAGCCAGGAATTTTCTCATCAGAAAACAGATTGAGGCCAACGGCCTTAGGCCTGATCAGATCGACGTCACCGACAACGCCGTTCTCACCGCCATTCGCCGCTATACCCGGGAGGCGGGCGTGCGCGGGCTGGAAAGGGAAATCGCTTCCGTCTGCCGCAAGGTGGCCCGGGAAACTCTGAAGAATCCGGAAGACAAGCCGGTCAAAATATCCTGCAAGAATGTCGGCCAGTATCTGGGCATCCCCAAATACCGTTACGGCATCGTGGAAGAAGCCGACGAAATCGGCGTGGTCACCGGCCTGGCCTGGACGGAAGTGGGCGGCGACACACTGACCACCGAAGTGTTGATCATGCCCGGCCGCGGCAATCTCACCCTCACCGGCAAATTAGGGGAGGTGATGCAGGAATCGGCCCGGGCGGCCATGAGCTACGTCCGCTCCATTTCCGTCAAACTGGGTCTGGACCCGGGCTTTTACCGCAAGGTGGACATTCACATCCATATTCCCGAAGGGGCCATTCCCAAAGACGGCCCCTCCGCCGGCATCACGCTGACCACGGGCCTGGTTTCAGCCCTGATCAAACGTAAAGTGCGACGCGACGTGGCCATGACCGGCGAGGTGACCTTACGCGGGCGCGTTCTGCCCATCGGCGGCCTTAAGGAAAAAATAATGGCCGCGCACCGGGGCGAGATGAAGACCATCATCATCCCCGGGGAAAACGAAAAGGATCTCAAGGATATACCGGAACGCATCCTCAAGAATCTGGAGATAATCGTCGTCAACCACGTCGATGAGGTTCTGCCCGTGGCCATAGTTATGGGCGAGGGAGAAAAACTTTTTAAAGAGGCGGTTGTGGAGCCGCCAAACGTCGGCCCGCCCGCGCTTTTGGAAGAGCCCCTCGCCGCCCATTGAAACGCCCCCGGCGGAAACACCCCGCGCTTTCGAAGACACGCGCTGAAAGCGCCGCCTGATGCGGCGCTTTTTGTTTTGTCAGTGACAAAAATGCTGGGGGGACAGCGGCGCGTCGGAACGCGGGACGCATTCGGCCGGGTCGATTCATTCGACCCGGCCGATTTTTCATGCGACGATGGGCGCCGGGCAGCGCGGTCAGTGGTGTTTGGGGTCGCCGGCGTAGGTGGTGTGAAGCAGCTTGTGGCTTTCTTTGCCGAGGGGCTTTTTCAGAAAATCGTCATACAGCTTTTTCACCGAAGGGTTCTCGTGCGACTTGCGCACCGGCAGTTCCTTATCGTGCGAATAGGTGGCGGCCGCGCGGGCCCTGTAGGCTTCGGGCAGGTCAAGGTCCACCAGCAACTTGGGCTGGCCGCCGCCGGTGACGCAACCTTCGGGGCAGGTCATGACTTCGATAAAATGATAGTCGTTCAGCCGGCCGGCCTTGAGCTCCTCCATGACCGGCTCCACATTTTTGAGGCCGGTCACGATGCCTACCTTTAGTTTCAGTTGGCCTACCGGCACTTCGGCCGTGCGGAAGCCGTCCGTGCCGCGCACCGCGGCGATGTCCACGGCTGGGATGGCTTCGCCGGTCAGAAGTTCATAGCCGGTGCGCAGAGCCGCCTCCATGACGCCGCCGGTGACGCCGAATATGCCGGCGGCCCCGGAATAATCGCCCAGAGGTTTGTCGAAGCCCTCGTCGGGCAAGGCGGCGAAATCTATGCCCAGATCTTTGATGAGCCAAGCCAATTCCCTGGTGGTCATGACCACGTCGACGTCGCGGCCGCCGCTGTCGCTCATTTCCGGGCGGCTGGATTCAAACTGCTTGCAGGTGCAAGGCATAACCGAAACGACATAAATTTTTTCCGCCGGCGTTTTAGTGATTTTCGCGCCGTAGGTCTTCATCAGGGCGCCTTCGATCTGCTGCGGGCTTTTGGTGCTGGAAAGATGGTTCCTTAAGTCCGGATGCTTTGTTTCCACATAGCGCACCCAGGCTGGGCAGCAGGACGTGAACATCGGCAGCAGGCCCTTGTTCGTCACCCGGTCGATCAATTCGCTGCCCTCTTCCATGATGGTGACGTCGGCGCCGAAGTTGGCGTCGTAAACTTTGTTGAAGCCGATGCGCCTCAGGGCGGCGGCCAATTTGCCGGCGGCCAGGGTGCCCAGGGGGTAGCCGAAATCCTCGGCTATGGCCATGCGAACGGCCGGGGCGCACTGCACCAGGGTGAACTTGTCCGGGTCGGCCAAGGCCGCCTTGACTTCGTTCAGGCGGCAGACGTTATAAGCCGCGAACAGCGGCTCTTTGACCGATTCCGGCAAACCCCGCTCACTACGCACTCTTTCATAGGCCTCGGCGCCGTGTTCGGCGACGGAGACGTAGGATTTGCATTTCTGAACGCACTGACCGCACATGACGCAACGGCTTTCGGCGATCGTCTGCGGCTGATGCGGATAGCCTTCAATGGCCAGGGTCGGGCAGACTTTGGAGCATTCCTTGCATCCGGTGCAGAGGTTCTGGTCTATGGCGATTATGGTCACAGCAACCCCCTTTCCGGGACGCCCGCATTGATGACGGCCAAGGCCTCGGCGGCCGCGATGTTTTTCCGTTTGCGGTCCGCGTCGACATCGGTAAGATGCAGGGCCTCGTTGGGACAGGCGCGGACGCAGGCCGGGCCGGCCGTATCTTCAAAGCACAGGTCGCACTTGGCGGCGGCGACTTTGCCCTCGTCCGAATCGGCCTGGGGCACAGGCCGGCCGTCGACGAAATAAGGCAAAAGCGAGACCGCGCCGAAAGGGCAGGCCATCAGGCAATCCTTGCAGCCGATGCATTTCTTTTCGTCGACGATGACCACGCCGTCCGCGCGGCTGATGGCGAACTGTTTACAGACGGCCTTGCAGGGCGCGTTTTCGCAGTGTTTGCACTGGATGGGCATGCTGGCCGTCTCCATGACGGTTACATAGAGCTTCGGCGTCACGGGCACGGCCACCGTGCCCACCGTCAGGCCCACTTTATTGCGTTTAACGTGGTGAGACTGGAAACAGGCCAGTTCACAGGCTTTACAGCCTGAACACTTGCCTGGGTCAGCGCTCACGAACAAACCGAATTCACTTGGCATCAGATATCACCTCCACATAATATCCGGGCGGGGATAAGACCCGCGGCGACATTCGTCGGGCCTCGCCGCCGGTGTTCGACCGGGGCGGGGGGCGGCTTCAGGCGACGCGCCGATCCGGTTTCGGCCGGCGTTTCTAAGATTCCTGCGACAGTTTTTCGACCCGATGCCTGTCCCATAACGCCTCAGCCGATCTCGGCCGGCGTTTCTAAGATTCCTGCGACAGGGCGGCCTCCAGGGCGCCCAGGCGCTTGAGCCTGATGGTTTCGCCCATGTTTTCCTGCGTCACCAGCCTCAGGGCGGCCGTCGGGCAAACCCGCAGGCAGGTCGGCCCTCCGGGCACGTCTTTGCAGAGATCACACTTGTTGGCCGTCGCTTTGGGGCTGCCGTCGGCGTTGAGCACGCCGCCGAGAGTCACCATTTCCACGGCCCCGAAGGGGCAGGCCTCGGCGCAGGACTTGCAGCCGATGCACAAGGCGCGGTCGATGCTGACCGCGCCGTCGATCCTGGAAATGGCTCCGGACTTGCAAACCGCCATGCAGGCCGGGTTTTCGCAATGCTTGCACTGCACGGGCACGCTGACGTTATAGGTTTTGACGACTTTGAGCCGGGGATGGAAATCGTAGCCGTCCGGGTCAATTTCAAATATACGCAGGCCCTCGTGGGCCACCACGCAACCGATCATGCAGGTGCGGCAGCCGATGCAAAGCATCGGATCTCCCTGAACAAACCCATTCATGCGGCCCTCCCCTCTTTCATGTCGATGCCCATGCGGCCGCGAATCAGCTCATATTCTTCGCGCACATGTTTTTCCGCCCAAGCCTGGTCTTCGATCTTTTCGACTTTACAGGCGCAATACTTGTATTCGGGCGTTTTGCTGATGGGGTCAAAGTTCCCGATCGTCAGTTCGTTGCAGGCCCCGATCCACCATTGGTAGGTCATATAGACGGCCCCCTTGGCGACGCGCCCGGTCGGGAGACATCTGGTGATGCAGTAGCCGCGCTTGGACAGCACCTTGACCAGTTCGCCTTCAGCCAGGCCCAGGACCTCGCAGTCGGCCGGGTTCATCTGAATCCAGCCTGGTTCGTCTTCCAGGTTGCGCAGAGTTCGGCAGTTGCCGGTCATGGTGCGCACCGAATAGTGCCCGACCTCGCGAACCGTGGAGAGGGTCAGGGGGTACAGCTCATTTTCCAGCTCCAGAGGCGGCCGCCAGTCGGTGGCGAAAAATTTGGCCCTGCCGTCGGGATGGGCGAATTTGCCGTCTTTATGCAGAAAAGATGTGCCCTTGTCGTGGTCTTCCTTGCTGCGGCAGGGCCACTGGACGCAGACGTTTTTCTCGATCTTTTCGTCGGTGGCGCCGGCGAAGCCGGGGCAGAGCTCAATCACTTCGTTCCAGATTTCCACGGTGTTTTTATAGCTCATGGGATAGCCCATGGCCGTGGAAACCAGGCTGATGATTTCCCAGTCGGTCTTGACGTCGCCGCTGGGCTCAACGAGCTTGCGCGCCTTCTGAAAGCCCCGGTCGCAGCAGGAATAGACGGCGTCATGCTCGCACCAGCCGGTGGCCGGCAGAATGACGTCGGCATACTGCCCGGTTTTGTTCATATAAATGTCCTGAAGAACCACGAAGTCGCACTTCTCCAAAGCCTCCCGCACCTCGGCCAAGTCCGGGTCGGACTGGGCCGGATCCTCGCCCATGATGTAATAGGCGTGGACCTGTTTTTTAGGGTCGGTTTCGTGCAGCACCTGATGCGGCACCATGGTCAGGGTGAAGCCGGGCTGGTCGGACAGCTTCACGCCCCAAGCCTTTTCGAATTTTGCCCGCACCTCCGGAACAGTGACGCTCTGGTAGCCCGGATAGACATTGGGCAACGCGCCCATGTCGCAGGCGCCCTGCACGTTGTTCTGGCCCCGCACCGGGCCGATGCCCACGGAGGGGCGGCCGAAGTTGCCGGTCATGATGGCCAGGTTAGCCAGACCCTTGACCACGTCCACCGCCTGACCGAACTGGCAGACGCCCATGCCGTAAAGAATCATGGAGCGGCCGCTTAAGGCGTACATCCTGGCGGCTTTCCTGATGTCGGCGGCCTCGACCCGGGTTTGGGCGGTCACGCTTTCGGGCGTGTATTTTTTTATGACTTCCTTGAATTCGTCAAAGCCGTTCGCGTGTTTTTCAATGAAGTCGTAGTCGCACAGCCCTTCTTCCAGAATGACGTTGGCCAGGGCGTTGACCAGAAGAAGGTTGGAACCGCCTTTGAGCTGCAGATGCATATCCGCGATTCGGGCGGTTTCGATGCGCCGGGGATCAACGCAGATTATTTTGGCGCCTTTCTGCTTGGCGCGCACTATGCGGCGGGCGACGATCGGGTGGGACTCGGCGCCGTGATAGCCAAAGACGAACAACAGGGCGGCGTCTTCTATTTCATGCACGCCCATGCTCATAGCTCCTGAACCCAATGAATACTGTAGACCCGCTACAGAAGGGGCGTGTCATATTCGGGCGCAGTGGTCGACGTTGTTGGTGCCGACCGCGGAGCGGATGAATTTCTGCATCACATAGTTAGCCTCGTTGCCCGAGCCGCGGGCCGAGCCTGTGCCCATAATGGCGTCGGGGCCGTATTTCGCCTTTATTTCCGAAAGGCGGCCGGCCACATGGGCAATGGCTTCGGGCCATTCGACCTCCTCCAGGGGGCTGCCTTTGCCGCCCTTGCGAATCATGGGTTTGACCAGCCTTTTAGTCAGAATCTGGGGGTCGTTGAGATAGTCCCAGCCGTAATGGCCTTTCAGGCACAGGGCGCCGTCGTTGGTGCGGCCGCGGGCCGGGACGGCTTCCAAAATCTTGTTCTTCTCTATGTCGACGGTGAACATGATCTGGCAGCCGGCCCCGCAATAGGCGCAAGTGCTTTGTATCTGCTTTATGGTCATTTAAGCCGCTCCTTTTTTTTACATGCCGCTCTTGTCAGGCGGGTCGCCTCAAAATAGCCGGAAAAGGCGATCAACGGCGGATTCCCCACAGGCCAAACCCGTCGCCGCAACGCCGGACGCATTTGAAACAAAATCAGGCGAAACAATTTTAGTAAGCTGCGGGCCGATCTTATAGATAGCCGCATACAGACGGCGCCTTAGACGGCCCGTTATGCTTCCCCTGACTATTTACATGAACCCATGGGGCAAGAATAACTCTTTCCGCAAGTTTTGTCAAATCGTTTTAAAGAAGGATCAACATCAAAAGACGGCGACTCAATGCCGTCAACTTGACTCTTACCTGAATGTTGCTAAAATATTTTCGACAGACCACGACTCAAACCAAGTCCGGCGGAAGACGCCTGCGAATTTATTGACTCGCCGAATAAACATATCAATTGTGATTTCGTCAAAGCTCGAAATCACAATATTTTTGCCGCCGAGGCGTTGCGATATTCAATAGCCGGGTCTATATCCGGCGGTCGTCATCCGCAAACCTACGGCTGCCCGGTTAAGCCCCGAGAACATCGGTACAGAGATGAAAAAATTTTTCGGCGAACATTTAACCGCTCCTTTATTCTTTGTCTCGGCTATTATCATGCTTTTTATATCCATTTACATCAGCATGATGATGAATTCAACCTCCGCTTTTCTCAAATCCAATATCGAATCCCGCCTTATAGCCATCAGCCGCCTGGCCGCCCAGGAGGCGACCCCATATGAACTCAGCCAGTTGGTCAGGCCGGAGGACATGGAAAAACCGCTATACGGCGAGTTGAAGCGGCGCCTGATCGCTTTCGGCGAAGAAGAGGACGTGCTTTTCGTCTATTACATGCGGCTGACTGAAGAGGGGCAGTGCCAATTCATAATAGACAACGATCTGACTGAAGACAGCGTGAGCCTGGCCAGCGAGCCTATCGACATAGAGCCCAGCCCGGAACTGGCCTTTTCCGGCCAGGCGGCCACCGCGGGGCTCGGCAATTATTCCGTGGGCTACACGGGGCTGCTCTCCTCTTTCGCCCCGGTCTTCGACGAAGAAGGCCGGGTGACCGCCATAGCCGGAGTGGACATAACCGACGAGCAGGTCATCGTCATGCAGGACACTGTCGACAAGCTGGCCGCCATGTTGACGTTTTCCATGGTGGTAGTCCTGTCCAGCGGTTGCCTGGGGTTCTATCTCTACCGCCGCAAGGCCCGGCAGTCAAATGCGGCCAACCTTTCCAAGAGCCGGTTTCTGGCCAACATGAGCCACGAGATACGAACCCCGCTCAACGCCATCATCGGCCTGTCGGAGATAGAGATGCAGAAGGAGCTGCCGCAGGAAACGCTGATTGATATTGAAAAAATCCGCAACTCCGGCGTCAACCTTCTGGGCATCATCAACGACATTCTGGACATCTCCAAAATAGAGGCCGGGGCCTTTGAAATAATTTTGGCCGACTTTGACGTGCCGATGCTCATCAACGAGGTCGTGCAGCAAAATATCGTCCGCATAGGCGCAAAAAACATAAAATTCGTCTTGAAACTGGACGAGACCTTCCCGAATACCCTTCATGGCGACGCGTTGCGCATCCGTCAAGTTTTGACCAACGTGCTTTCCAACGCCTTCAAATACACCAAGGAGGGCACGGTCACGCTGAGCATGGAATGGAAACGCGCCGCCCCTTTCGCGGAATGCTCCTTCACCGTGTCCGACACTGGCGTCGGCATAAAACATGAAGACCTGACCAGGATGTTCAATGACTATACCCAGCTTAATTCAGCCGCCGACAGGAATATCGAAGGGACAGGCCTGGGGCTGGCCATAACGAAAAACCTGCTAAGGCTGATGGGCGGGAACATCACGGTTGAAAGCGAATACGGCTCCGGCAGCCGCTTTACGGTGAATTTGCCCTTGAAGATGGTCGGTGATGAGCCAATAGGCCTGCGGACAGCTGAGGAACTGACCAATTACAGCGACTCGAAAATGCGGCGCCGGCGGAAAAGCAATTTCGTTAGGTCCAAAATACCGCCCGGGCGGGTTTTAATCGTCGACGATCTTGACGTCAACCTCATGGTGGCCAAAGGCCTTTTGAAGAGCTACGGCCTGGCCGTGGACACCGCCGCCAGCGGCGCCGAGGCCATTGAGAAGATACGTTCCGCGGCCCAGGGCCCGGTTTTGGAAAGATACGACATGGTGTTCATGGATCACATGATGCCCGGCATGGACGGCGTTGAGGCGACTCGCATCATTCGCCGGGAGATTGCCTCCGACTACGCCAGGGCGGTGCCGATCATCGCCCTGACCGCCAATGCCCTGGCCGGCAGCCGGGAGATGTTCCTTGAAAACGGTTTTAATTCTTTCCTGCCCAAGCCCATCAACGTCGCCCAGCTGGATCGCGAGTTGAGCGCCTGGATCAAAGAGAAGCATTCAACTGATGACGTTTGATTTTTTGCGGCCCCTGGCCGAAGCCATGGCGAAAAAAAACGGACGACTCCTCCTGGCGGGCGGAGTGGTGCGCGACCATTTTCTGAAGCTGTTCCGCGGCATGAGCCAGGCCGATGAAGAGAAGACCGACTGCGATCTGGCCGCTTCGGGGCTGGGCTTGGAAAAAATTTTGGAAATAGCGGCCGGCTTCGGCCCGGCCAAAATCGTCCGCCGTCGAACCTGCCTTGATCAGGCCAGGGAAAGCGCCCTGATTCAATTGAAACTGAACGGCAAGCTGTTGGAATTGAGTCTGGTCCGCGGCCTGCCCACGGGCGGCGACGGCCTGCCTGATGACGCCCTGGCCCGCGATTACACCATCAACGCCGTTTATCTCGACCCGCTGACCGATGAGGCGCTGGATCCCCTGGGCGGCCTGAGCGACCTGAAGCGGGGCCGCCTGCGGCTGTGCCGCGATCAGGCCCTGGCCGATGACCCGCTGCGGATGCTGCGAGGGATGGGCCTGATTTCCCGTTTTGACTTATCGCCCGCGCCCCAGCTGCTGGCGGCGGTCAAACGTGACTTGAACGGTTTGATCCGGGTTCCCCCCGACCGCTTTTGGCCGGAATGGCGCAAATGGGCCGCGAGCGCCCGGCCGCATCTGGGCCTGGATTTTCTGGAGGCCAGCGGCCTTCTGCGCTTCTGGCCGCAACTGTACGTCCTGAAGCAAACCCCCCAGGATCCGTATTTTCACCCGGAGGGCGACGTCTGGCGGCATACGGCGCTGGCCGTCAAGGTCATGTCCGAACTGCCGCTGGAAACGGCTGACCGACGGATCAAACTGGTTCTGGCCGCGCTTCTGCATGACTTGGGGAAACCCGCGGTCACCACCCGGCATGAAGGCCGGTGGGTTTCGCGAAGGCATGCCCAGGCGGGTTTGCCTCCGGCTGAAGAATTTTTGCGCTCCATCAAAGCTCCCGGCCAGCTGATTCCGCCGGTGCTGAAGCTGGTCGGCCTTCACATGGACCTGAAACCTCAAGACGTCGCCCCCAAGGCCCTGCGCCGCCTGGCCCGGCGTTTAGCCCCGGAATGCGATCTGGCCGATTATTGGGCCTTGAGCGTGGCCGACTGGAACGGGCGCGGCCCGGGTCTGGAGCCGTTTCCCCTGAGTTTGACCGAATTTTTGGCCCCGGCGGGCAATCTGGCCCGGCCCCGGCCGCCGTTTCTGCGGGGGCGAGATTTGATGGCGCGTTTCAACCTGGCCCCGGGGCCGGCGATGGGGCGAATATTGCGGCGGCTGGATGAAGCGGCCGATGACGGGCTGGTCAAAGACGAACCGGAGGCCCTGGCCCTGGCGGCCCGGATGATCAAGGAAGAAGCCGGCCGGCGGCCGTGAGGCTGAGATAAGCCTTTGGCCCGCCAAAATATACGGTCCATACGGTTAAAGCGCACTTTAAATGTAAATGATCAGCTTGGCCGGCGGGGTCGCAGCTGGGCAAAAAATGTGCTTTTTGCCCAGAGAAGGGCCTTTTAAGCGCGTCAACCAGTCGCTTCGCTCCGTCGCCCCTCAATGCCGTAAAACAAAAGGACGACGCCATAGAAGATAGAGACATGCGGGAATTTTTGCGCCTCTCCCATACTTTATATTTTTATATTTTTATATTTTATGTAATATTATGACCTGAGCGAGGGGTCGGCAGCGCCGCCCGAAAGCTTTAGGAGGAGAATAAAGAGAATAATGGCTGTAAAAAAGAAAAAAGAAGACCTCAAGCAACTGGCCGAAAAACTGACTTTTAAAACCAAGTGCCTCTGGGACGAAATGAATGACGCAAATCGCGAAGAGGCCTGGGAGCTGGCCGGCCGCTATATGAATTTCCTCACGCGCGGCAAAACCGAGCGGGCGGCGGCCCAAGAGACGGCGACCCTCCTGGCCGCCCGGAATTTCGCGGACATGAGCGCTCCCGGCGGCCTTAAGGCCGCCGGCCGGAGCGGCGGCTGGATTATCCATCAGGGCAAACTGACCGGCATTTTCGCCCCCGGCGCCGCCGGCCCGGCCGACGGCTTCAACATCATCGCCGCCCACGGCGACAGCCCCAGGCTTGACCTCAAGCCCAAGTGCGTTTACGAAGAGACGACCAGCGGCTTCGGCATGCTCAAGACCAACCTTTACGGCGGCTTGAAAAAATTCCAGTGGCTGGCCCGCCCCCTGGCCCTGTGGGGCTTCTGCGCCCTGAAAGACGGCCGCACGGCGGACATCGTCTTCGGCGAGGAAGCCTCCGACCCGGTGTTGACCATTCCCGACCTTCTGCCCCACCTGGACCGCAAGGCCCAGCGCGGCAAAAAAATAGACGAGGCCATCGCGGCGGAAAAAATGAATATTCCCGCCGCCTCCATCCCCTTAGGCGAGCCGGAAGACAAAGACCGGCTGCGCCTGGCCGTGCTCAAGATTCTCCACGACCGCTGGGGCATAGTCGAAGAGGATATGGTCTCCTCGGAACTGGAGATAGTCCCGGCCGGCGCGGCCCGCGAAACAGGCCTGGACGGCTCGATGATCGGCGGCTACGGCCAGGACGACCGCCTGTCCGTCTTCGCCGCCCTGGAAGCGCTCTTTTCTTTAAAAAAGAAGCCGCCCCGCCCGACTCTTATTTTGATCTACGACCGCGAGGAGATAGGCAGCTACGGCTCGACCGGGGCCACCGGCAATTTCATCGAACATCTGGCCGCCCGCGCCTTTGAGGCCGCCGGCCTGGAGGCGCGCTGGCTGGCGGTTCACGAAGCCCTGATGAAGTCCAACGGGCTTTCGGCCGACGTGGAGGCGGCCATTGACCCGGATTATAAAGAAGTGCATGAGGAAATCAACTCGGCCCGCCTGGGCCGGGGGCCCTGCCTGGTGCGCTACACCGGCGGCGCCGGCAAATACGGGGCCTCCGAAGCCGGGGCGGAATACATGGCCCGGGTGCGGGCGGCTTTCGCGCGCGAAAAGGTTATTTGGCAGAGCTCGCTTCTGGGGAAGCAGGAAGAAGGCGGCGGCGGCACCGAAGCGCTCCATCTGGCCGCCTACGGCATGAATATCGTCGATTGCGGCCCGCCGGTGCTCTCCATGCATTCTCCGTTTGAAATATCCTCCAAGGCCGACCTTTGGATGACGGTTCGCGCTTACGCCGCTTTTCTTAAAATGGAATCTACATTCGCCGAATAAACATGTCGCGGGCCTATAACCTGACGGCGAAACCCCTGAAACCCGTTGTGGAGCAAGCATGAAAAAACCGCCCCTTCTGATGCTGGCCCTCCTGGCCTCGGCCGTCATAGCCCTTTCCGGCGGCTGCGAAGATCAGCCGCGGGAAGAAGCCCGGCCTCAGGCGGAGGCGGCCGCGCCCACGCTTTCCGCCGCCGGGGAAGAAGCCCTGAAGGCTCGGCTGGCCGAGCTGCGCCAGGCCCTGACGCCGACGATGGAGGAAAAGGAGCTGTTAAACGCGGGCCCGGCCGTCTGTGAAGCCGGCTGGACGGAAAGCGGATATTTCGTCAACCACAGCGGCGCGGCCGGCCTCTTCCACGGCTATGACCGCCCGTTCAACTTCATCTGGACCGGCCCCGTCAAAACCGTCCGGGGAATTGACGGCCGCGGCTACGACCTGATCGACGGCCAGGGGACGCTCCTCGTCAAATATATGGACGAAGATCAATT
>JAISRV010000155.1 GCA_031273445.1 Candidatus Adiutrix sp.
CAGGCGGCGCTGCCGGCGGCGGAAAGCGGCGGCCTTTACACTTCCATCCTGACCCGGGACCGCGACACCATCGTCAAAACGGTCAATATGGCCAACAACCTTATCCGGCAGACCGGCACGAGCCTGACGCACATTCTGGAAACCCTCTCCTTTCAGGACCTTTCCGGGCAACGCATCATGAAGGTGGTCGCGCTCATCGGCGACATACAGATGCAGCTTTTGTCCATCCTAGTGTCGGCCAACGCCAAGATGAAGGCCCACCAGGCCGACGGCGGCGGCGCCCCCATTGAAGCCGAAAAGACGGAGAAGCTGGCCCGGGAGGAGGTCGATAAGGCCCTGGAGAAAGTCTCGGCCGGCGCCTCGTCGCTCATGGGGCCGGGCGCCGAAGCCAGGCTGGACCAGGGCGCGGTCAACGACCTTTTGGCCCAGTTGGGTTTTTAGTATTTTAGTTGTAACTTGACGATTTTAAATATTTTACTGGGGCCGCCGCCTCTGGCCGGTCATGGAAGCCCCAAGGGCATCGGACTGAAAAGGAAATTTTGATGAAAAAATGCCTCGCTTTTTCATTGTTGCTGTTTCCGCTTCTTTTATGCGCCTCCTGTCTGCCCTTTGTCGGCGGCCCCCGCGGGAGCGGCGGGGCCGGATCGGCCAACCCTCTGGAAGCGGCGGAAGCGGCCTATGCCCAGGGCCGTTACCGCACGGCGGTCAGTCATTACCAAGCTTATTTCGCCGGCGCGCCCGATTCCCCGCGTAGGGAAGCGATTCTGGCCTCTTACGGCCTGGCCGCCGAACGCGGCGCCCTGCCTGACGAAGCCGTCATGGTTTACGAACGTCTGCGTCGGGAGTTCCCGGAGGGCGACTTCGCCCGTGAAGCCTCGGCGCGCCTGCCCGCCCTTTATCTGACCCTGGGCCAGGCGGCCAAGGCGACGGAACTGGCCGCAAGCCTTTGGCCCGCCGAAACAGACGCGGGCCGCCGCAACGATCTGCGCCTGGTTTTGGCCCAGGGGCAATACCTGGGCGGGCAATATCGCGAGGCGGCCGACAATTTCCTTTACGTCTGGCAAAGAGCCGGCGGGGCCGTCAGAACCGCCGCTCAGGAGGGGCTGTCGGCCAGTCTGACCAGGCTGGACAAGCCGGCGCTGGAAAACATATTGCAGCAGAACGGCCAGAACTTTCCCGGGCCTGAAGCCGGCTACCTGTTGATCCGCGGGGATATCGAGAGCGGCGACAACGCTTCGGCCCAAAGCCGCGCGGAATATTTCGCCCGCTATTTTTCCGCCCACCCCCTGATGCCCGCCGTCAGCGAATTGACGCGCCTGGCCGCCCAGCCGGGCCGGCCCCTGCCCGCCCCGGCTTTCGGCCAGAACTATGACCCCCGGCCGACTCCGGCTCAATATGTCGAGCCGCCTGAGGGCGGGGCCGGCGGCGCCGGCTTCGGCGGCCTCAAAGGGCAGGTCAATGTCGCCGCGCTTTTGCCGCTCTCCGACGAAAGCGCCGCGCGCTATGCCCAGGAGACCCTGGCCGGCCTGAAGCTGGCTCTGGCGGGCCGCGCCCCGCGCGGGGCCGGCCTGGGCCTGTTGGTGCTGGACACCAAAGGCTCGCCCGAAGAGGCGGCCAGGCTGATCAGGGAAATCGCCTCCCGCGAGGATGTTCTGGCCGTGGCGGGGCCGCTCCTTTCCCAGGAAGCCGCCTCCGCGGCCCAGGCGGCCCAGGAGGTCAAACTGCCCCTGGTGGCCGTCAGCCAGCGGCCCGACCTCACGCGGGCCGGCCCCTATATCTTCCGCGTCTTTCTGACGCCCAAACATCAGGCGGAAGCCGCGGCCCGCTATGCGGTTCGCGCGCAGAACCATCAGAGCCTGGGCGTGCTTTATCCTGACGACGCCTATGGCCGCTCCATGCGCGACTATTTCGCCGCCGAAGCCGCGCGCCACGGCGGCGCGGTGAGCGTGGCCGACGGCTATAACGCCAAAAATCAGGATTGGGGCGAGGCCATCAGCCGCATGACCGGCGGCAAGTCCGCCCGCCGGGTCTCGACCAGCTATCAGGCCCATACCGGCTTCACCGCCCTGTATATGCCTGATTCCGCCGCGCCCGTGGCCCAGATTCTGCCGCTTTTCGCCTTTTACGACGTCACGCGCATGCAATATCTCGGCTCCCCGCTCTGGCTGAACCGCGAACTTCTGGCCGGCTCGGCCCGTTACCTGCAAGGGGCGGTCATACCGGCCCCCCTGACCGGTCTCAGCCAGCGGGCCGAAACAGCCGCGTTCATAGCCGCCTTCCGCGCGGCCAACGGCCGTGACCCCGACCAGTTTGCGGCTTATGGCCACGACGCGGGGCTGGCTATTCTAAGCGCCCTGGAGAGGGGCGCCGGAACCAGGGAAGAGATGCGCCAGGCCTTGGCTTCCGCCTCCGTCCCCGGCGCGGCTGCGCCTTTCCGTTTCGACCAGAACGGAGATTATCTGGCCGAACCCGCCCTGGTGACCGTTGAAGGCCAGGATTTCAAGCTATTGCGCGAAGCGGGCGGTCTTCAGTGACGGCTGATCCCGCGGCTCGACCATCACCCCTAAACGCCGCCCCAGGCGGACTGACGCGGCCCGAAAACACCTAAAGGAGGCAAGATCATGTATCCGATCATTGATGTACACGCCCGTGAAATTCTGGATTCCAGGGGCAACCCCACCGTCGAAGTCGACGTGTGGCTGGAAGACGGCTATTTCGGCCAGGCGGCCGTGCCGTCCGGCGCTTCCACCGGTCGCCACGAAGCGCTCGAGCTGCGCGATCAAGACGCCAAACGCTACAACGGCAAGGGTGTTTTGAAGGCCGTCAGGAACGTCAACGAAATCATCGCTCCGGCCATTTTGGGCCTGGACGGCGAAAATCAGGCCGGCGTCGACCGGACCATGATCGAACTGGACGGCACGGAGGCCAAATCCAAATTGGGCGCCAACGCCATACTGGGCGTCTCCATGGCCGTGGCCAGGGCGGCGGCCGAAGCTACGGGCCTGCCCCTTTACCGCTACTTGGGCGGGACCAACGCCAGGGAACTGCCGCGGCCGATGATGAACATCATCAACGGCGGCTCCCACGCCAACAACAGCGTGGATTTTCAGGAATTCATGATCATGCCGATCTGCGGCGACGCCTTCGGCGAAGCCTTGAGAGCCGGGGCCGAAGTCTTCCACGCCTTGAAAAAGCTTCTGGACGGCGCGGGCTACTCCACCGCCGTCGGCGACGAAGGCGGCTTCGCCCCGGATTTCAAATCCAATGACGAGGCCCTTGAATTCATCATCAAGGCCGTCAAGGCCGCCGGCTACAAGCCCGGCCAGGATGTGGTCATCTGTCTGGACGCCGCCTCGTCCGAATTCTACGACGCCAAAAAGAAGAAATATGTTTTCGCCAAAAGCGACAAATCGGCCCGCAGCGCCGAAGACATGATCGCCCTCTACGAGGCCTGGCTCAAGAAATACCCCGTCAAGTCCATTGAAGACGGCCTGGCCGAAGACGACTGGGCCGGCTGGACTCGCCTGACCGCCGCCCTGGGCGACAAGACCCAACTGGTCGGCGACGACCTGTTCGTCACCAACACCAAACGCCTGGCCCGGGGCATCGCGGAAAAAGCCGGCAATTCCATTCTCATCAAGCTCAACCAGATCGGCACCGTGACTGAAACCATAGACGCGATTGAAAT
>JAISRV010000273.1 GCA_031273445.1 Candidatus Adiutrix sp.
TCCTGGCCCGGCGCCTGGAGAGGCAGCCCAATTTGCGCATAGTGGATTTGCCGGCCCGGCGCGGGCCGGGGGCGGCCCGGAACGCCGGCCTTGAGCTGGCCCGCGGCCGCTATGTGGCCTTTCTCGATTCGGATGACTGGTGGGCGCCCGACTATTGCCTGGAACTGCGGAATTTGGCGGAAAAGAGCGACGCCGATTTCGTCTGCTGCGCCTCAAGCGTCTATAACGACAAGACCGGCCAGGTCTGCCGCCGGCATCAGCCCCGGAGCCTGAAGAATTTTTCTTCGGCCCAGGCCGGCCTGACTCTCAGGCGGGACGAAGTGCGCGACTGTTTCCATAAAGTGCCGGTGGAAGTCTGGGGCAAGCTTTTTAAAAAATCGTTTCTTGACGATAACGGCCTCCGCTTTGCGGCCGACAACAAATTTGAAGACGTTATTTTTCATTGCGACATTTTCGCCGCCATGTCCTCTTTCGCGGTTTCAAAAAAGTTTCTGATGTTTTACCGCGATCAGCGGAGCGGCTCGGTCACGAGCGCGGGGCAGGGCGACTGTTCCGACATGATCCCCGTTCGGGCCTATCTTTTCGACAAGCTGTCGGAACACGGGCTTTTGGATAAAATGGCCGCCAGGTTCTGGGGCGACACTTTCGGCGCTTTCTACGATCTGCTGATCGACGCTTATGACGAAAACAAGGAACCGTTTTACCGGCTGATGCTGGATTTTTTCAAAACACGCCGTCCCGGCCGGGAACTTCTGGCCGCCGACGCCCTGGTGCGCGAAAATTTCGTTCTTTTTCAGGCCCCGACCTATGCCGAACACAAGGCGGCCAAAAATCGGCCAGGCGGCCGCTGGAGCTGTTTGTGGCGCAAGTCGGTCAAGGCGCACAAACTTGAGTACAGGCTTTTGCGCATACCGGTCGTCAAGATTAAAAGCGGTGGACGAAATTACTTTTTAGGTATACTATATAAATAAGGATTTTTGGCCAGGTCCGTAATTTAGAATTTAGAATCGACTGGAATTTTAGACTCGACTGGAGATGCGGTGTGCCCTTTCTGCAGGAAAAATGCATGCCTTTCATAGATATTGTCCGAAAATCGCGCGCCACGCGGCTGGCATTTCTTTTGGGCTCCGACATCGTCCTGATCGCCGCGGCCTACTACCTGGCTTTCTGGCTGCGCTTCGACGCCATCGTCGTCTATTCGACCTGGGGCGATTATTCCTCTTTGTTCCTGGCCTCGCTGCCCTTGCTGATCGTTTTGCGCCTGATCTGCAACCATGTCGCCCATCAATACGCCTGGTCCTTCAGTCACGCCGGCCTCAATGAGGCCGGGCAGCTGTTTTTTGCCGTAAGCATCGGCAGCATGTTGTTTTTGTCGGTGAATTACCTCCTGAGGCCCTTCGGTCTCCAGCCGCCGCGCTCGATTTACGCCCTGGAAGGGGCCTTAAGCCTCCTCTTTATGGGGGCCGTCCGCTTTTTGCCGAAATACCTGTTCTCCGTGTATTGCCAGACCTACTACCATTTCAAACATCAGGACGACCGACGGCCCACCCTGGTTTACGGGGCCGGCGGCAACGCCGAGCTTATGGTGCGGGAGCTCTTGCGAACCACCGGCCATCCGTACCGGCTGGTTGGCTTCATCGACGATTCCGCTTCAAAGCGGAACATCTTTATTAACGGGCTGAAAGTTCTGGGCTCCGCGGATGACCTGCCGGAGCTGATCGCCGCCCACCGGATCAAAGAGCTTTTAATCGCCATCCCCGGCTTTTCCGGCGCCCCCCTGCGCAAACTGGTGGACCTCTGTTCCCCTTTCGGCCTCAGCTTCAAGATCATACCGCCCTATCAAAAAGTTCTGGAAGCCCGCCCCGGCAACATACACGCCGCCTTTGAGGACATCAAGCCCGACGCCCTGCTCAACCGCCCCCAGATTCCCTTCGACACGCTGAGGCTGGCCGATTTCTATCGGGGGCAGGCGGCGCTGGTCACCGGCGCCGCGGGTTCCGTCGGCTCTGAAATTTGCCGCCAACTGGCCGAATACGGCGTCAGACGCCTCATTTTATTTGACGTCGATGAAAACGGCGTCTTCTTTCTCCATAACGACCTGCGTCAGAAATATCCTGAACTGGAGCTGCGTTTCGAAGTGGGCTCGGTGCAGAACGAGGGCCTGGTTGAAGCCGTGCTGGCCAAATGCCGGCCGGACATCGTGCTGCACGCGGCGGCTTACAAACATGTGCCGATAATGGAGTTCTGCCCGGTCGAGGCCCTCAGGAACAACGTGCTGGGCACTTTTTTGCTGGGACGGGCCGCCCAGAAGGCGGGCATTAAAAATTTTCTCCTCATTTCCACCGACAAGGCGGTTCTGCCGGTCAGCGTCATGGGGGCCACCAAACGGCTGGCGGAAATAGCGCTTAACAATATCGACGACGGCGTCATGCGCGCGACGACGGTGCGTTTCGGCAATGTCCTGGGCTCCAACGGCAGTTTGCTGCAGATCATCCAGCGCCAAATCCGGGCGGGCGGCCCGGTGACCATCACCCACCCGCTCATGAGCCGTTTCTTTATGACCATACCGGAGGCCATAGGTCTGGTGCTGATGACGCCGACCCTGAAGCCGGCCGATATCTTCGTTCTGGATATGGGCGAAGCGGTCAGCGTCGACAAACTGGTGCGCCATGTGATTTCGCTTTCCGGCCTGGCCCCGGACAGGGACATTAAAATCGTCTATACCGACAGGCGGCCCGGAGAAAAACTGGAAGAAGTGTTGCTGAATGAACAGGACGATTCCGAGACGACGGAACACCCGGGCATCTGGGCCGTTCGCCGCCAGGTTCCGCGCCTGG
>JAISRV010000307.1 GCA_031273445.1 Candidatus Adiutrix sp.
CCTGGCCCTGATCGCCCTGACCCTCCAGCACATCTACCAATACCGCCACAAACTGGCGGCCTATTTCAGCCCGCGCTGATCCGGCGATTCTCATTTTGACTTGGCGGGGCTGATTGGGGCCAGGCAAAAAATGCGCTTTTTGCCTGGCGAGCCTTTGGTCGGCGTCTGGGATCAGCCGCTTCGCTCCGTCGGCCCTCTCGGGCCGACCGGCTGTCTTTAAAACCTTCGACCCAAAATAGGCAATGGGGACAAACATCTGATGACGGAGCAAGAAATCGAACAAAATCTGATCAGCAAGCTGACTGATCTTAAATACATCCACCGCCAGGATATCCGCGACCGCGTTGCTTTGGAAAAAAATTTTCGTGAGAAATTCGAGGCGCTTAACCGTGTCCATCTGACGGATAACGAATTCCAGCGGTTGTTGGAGCAAATCATCACCCCGGATGTCTTTGCCGCGGCCCGCATCTTGCGTGAACGCCAGAGCTTCGAACGCGACGACGGCACTCCGTTGTTCTACACCCTGGTCAACATCAAGGACTGGTGCAAGAATACTTTCGAAGTCGTCAACCAGTTGCGCATCAACACCGACAACAGCCATCACCGTTACGACGTGATTCTGCTTATCAACGGCGTGCCGGCGGCGCAGATTGAACTGAAGGCTTTGACCATCAGCCCCCGCCGGGCTATGCAGCAAATCGTCGACTACAAAAATGATCCCGGCAACGGCTACGGCAAAACCCTTTTGTGTTTCCTGCAACTCTTCATCGTCAGCAATCGTAGCGATACCTGGTACTTCGCCAACAATAACAACCGCCACTTCAGCTTTAACGCTGACGAACGTTTCCTGCCGCTGTATCAGTTCGCCGGGGAAGACAACAAAAAAATCATCCATCTGGACAGCTTCGCCGAGAAATTCCTGGCCAAATGCACTCTGGGTCAGATGGTCAGCCGCTATATGGTCCTGGTGGCCAGCGAACAAAAACTGATGATGATGCGTCCTTACCAAATTTATGCGGTCAAGGCCATCGTGGACTGTATCCACCAGAACTGCGGCAACGGCTACATCTGGCACACCACCGGCAGCGGCAAAACCTTAACCTCGTTTAAAGCCTCCACCCTGCTCAAGGACAACCTGGACATCGAAAAATGCCTGTTTGTGGTGGATCGCAAAGACCTTGATCGCCAGACGCGGGAAGAATTCAACCGCTTTCAGGAAGGTTGCGTCGAAGCGAACACCAATACTGAAACCCTGGTGCAGCGGCTGCTTTCCAACGATTACGCCGACAAGGTGATTGTCGCCACCATCCAGAAACTCGGCTTGGCGTTGGATGGCGGCAACAAAAACAATTACAAAAAACGGCTGGAACCGTTGCGCCATAAGCGCATGGTCTTCATCTTCGACGAATGCCACCGCTCCCAGTTCGGCGAAAACCATAAGGCCATCAAGGAGTTTTTCCCCAACTCCCAGCTATTTGGTTTTACCGGCACGCCCATTTTCGAGCAAAACGCCAGCTATCAGCAGATTGAAGGCCAACAAGCCTCATACAAGACCACGGAAAACATTTTCCAAAGGCTGCTGCACGCCTACACCATCACCAATGCCATTGAAGACGACAACGTTCTGCGTTTCCACATCGACTATTACAAGCCGGAAGGCTCGCCCAAGCTGAAGCCGGGCGAGAGGCTGACCAAGCGAGCCATCGTTGAGGCCATTCTGGAAAAGCACGACGCCGCCGCCGCGAATCGTAAATTCAATGGAATTCTGGCCACCGCTTCAATCAACGACGCCATTGGATATTACAAGATGTTTAAGGAGGTTCAAGCGGAAAAGCAAACTGCCGACAGCGGCTTCCGGCCGCTGAACATCGCCTGCGTGTTCTCGCCGCCCGCCGAAGGCGACAAGGACGTGCAGCAGCTTCAGGAAGACCTGCCGCAGGAGAAGGCTGATAACGAGGAAGCGCCCGAAGAAAAGAAGGCCGCGCTCAAGACCATTATTGCCGACTACAACACCCGCTATGGCGCAAATCACAGCCTCAACGAATTTGACCTCTACTATCAGGATGTGCAAAAGCGCATTAAGGATCAGCAATACCCCAATCAGGATCTGCCGCACAGTCAAAAAATAGATATTGTCATTGTCGTGGACATGTTGCTCACCGGCTTTGATTCCAAATTCCTGAACACGCTGTATGTGGATAAAAACCTCAAATACCACGGGCTGATTCAGGCCTTATCGCGCACCAACCGCGTGCTGAACGACGCCAAACCCTATGGCAATATTCTGGACTTCCGCCAACAGCAAGAGGCGGTCAATGAGGCCATTGCCCTGTTTTCCGGCGCGCAAAGCGAACGAGCCAAAGAAATCTGGCTGGTTGATTCCGCTCCGAAAGTCATCGATAAACTGCAAACAGCCGTCAACAAGCTGGATGATTTCATGCAATCTCAGGGTTTGCCCTACGCCCCGGAAGAAGTGCCCAACCTCAGGGGCGATGAGGCCCGCGGCCAGTTCATCACCCTCTTCAAGGATGTGCAGCGCCTCAAAACCCAGCTTGATCAGTATACCGACATAACGCCGGAAAATGCCGCCGCCATTGAGCGGATCATCCCCCCGGATCAGTTGCAGGCCTTCCGGGGCGTTTATCTGGAAACCGCTCAGCAGCTGAAAGCCCGACAGGACCAGGACGATGATACGGTCAGCCCGGCGGCGCAACAACTGGATTTCGAGTTTGTGTTGTTCGCCTCCGCCGTGATCGACTATGATTACATCATGGATCTGATCGCTCGCTATACCCAGCAGGAGCCGGGAAAGCAGAAGATGACCCGCGATCAGCTGGTCGGCCTGATCCAGGCTGACGCCAAGTTTATGGACGAGCGCGGGGACATCGCCGCCTACATCGACACCCTGAAAGCGGGCGAAGCCTTGAACGAAAAGGATATCCGCCAAGGCTACGAACGCTTCAAGGCCGAAAAGAAGGCCAAGGAACTGGCGGCGATTGCCGCGAAGCACGGCCTGGAATCCCCCGCGCTGCAAGCCTTTGTGGATCACATCATGCTGCGCATGATTTTTGACGGGGAACTGCTCAGCGACCTGCTGGCCCCATTGGGATTGGGCTGGAAAGCCCGCACCAAAAAGGAACTGGCCCTGATGGGCGACCTGATTCCCCTGCTGCGCAAACTCGCCCAAGGGCGCGATATTTCGGGGTTGAGCGTGTATGAGCAATAAAGCGGGCGCAACGAAGATGAAGTCAACGGGAAAACGTGAACTGAAGCCTAGGCTGCGGTTTCCTGAGTTTCATGGCAATTGGGTAATACAAAAACTGGATGATATCGCCGACATTATCACTGAAAAAGCAGGAAACAAAAAATGTAGTTTAATGAGTGTCACGCAAGGAGTTGGTCTAATTACACAAATTGAAAAATTTGGGCGAGAGATCGCAGGGGAGCAATATAAAAATTATTTTGTCATTGGTAAAAACGATTTTGCATATAATAAGAGTGCAACAAAAGAGTATCCTCAAGGCTTTATTGCTATGTATTCAGGTAAAGAGACGGCTGCGGTTCCAAATAGTATATTTACCTGCTTTACAATTCATATTGATAAAATTTTTCCACAATTTTTAAATTACCAGTTTTTGGAAAATCTCCATGGAAGATGGTTAAAAAAATATATTACGGTAGGCGCTCGTGCACACGGCTCACTTAATATTAATGACAGTGATTTACTATTATTGCCCATTCCTATGCCCAAAGGGGAAACTTCTCTTAAAGAACAACAAAAAATCGCCGACTGTCTTTCTTCCATCGACGAACTGATCGCCGCGCAAACCCAAAAGCTTGACACGCTCAAAGCCCATAAAAAAGGATTGATGCGGCAGCTTTTTCCGGCGGAAGGCGAGACTCTGCCCAAGCTGCGCTTTCCAGAATTTCGAGATGCGCCGGAGTGGAAAATAAAACATCTTAAATCAATTTGCCATATGCAAGCAGGAAAATTTATCTCATCATCAGATATATTTGAGCAGTATGAGAAAGGTCTATATCCGTGCTATGGTGGTAACGGCTTGCGTGGCTACTCTAGAACATATACTCATTCAGGGATTTATCCGCTTATTGGACGTCAAGGCGCCTTGTGTGGTAATATAACGCTCGGTATTGGACAATTTCATGCAACTGAACATGCAATTGTTACCGCACCTAAAGATAAGATTGATATGAATTGGTTGTTTTATGCACTTATTGTTATGAACTTAAATAAATACGCTACTGGGCAGGCTCAGCCGGGGTTATCGGTCGAAGCTTTAGAAAAATTTTTTATTGCTGTTTCAGATAAAGAAAAAGAACAGCAAAAAATCGCCAATTGCCTTTCATCCATCGACGAATTGATCGCCGCACAAACCCAAAAGCTTGACACGCTCAAAGCCCATAAAAAAGGATTGATGCAGCAACTTTTCCCTTCTCCAGAAGAGGCATGGCGATGAGCAATCAACCTAAAATTTGCCAATACAAGACACTCAATAAGGTAGCGACGCGCTTGCGTGATGATCTGAATAATCATGATTTTGTGTTGCTGTATGCCTATAACGGCACGGGAAAGACGCGATTGTCCATGGCCTTTAAAGATCAAGGGAAGAGAAGAGGCCAGAGGGATACCTTCTATTTCAATGCCTATACTGAAGATCTGTTTTCATGGGATAATGATTTACAAGATGACGCTACGCGCATTTTGCGGATTAATTCAGCTTCTCGTTTTTTTTCAGGACTCAGAGAACTTGCTTTGGAAGAGAAAATATCCAGCTATCTCTCGCGGTATGCTACTGTTGATTTCAAGATTGATTATGAAAAATGGGCCATCATGTTTTCTCGCGGTAATGAGCATAATATTAAAATATCGCGTGGTGAGGAAAATATATTTATCTGGTGTATTTTTCTCGCTATTGTTCAGCTCGTGATAGATGACGACGGCACAGGGCCTTACCATTGGGTCAAATATATTTATATTGATGATCCTATTTCATCGCTGGACGACAATAACGCCATTGCCGTTGCGAGCGATTTGTCACAGCTTCTGCAAATAGGCGGCGAAAAGATAAAAACTGTCATTTCATCACATCACGGTCTTTTTTTTAATGTAATGTGGAATGAATTCAAGCGTTCCGGGAAAAAGCACAAAACCTACTTCTACAATTATTTGGCTGATTCTGACAAATATACTTTGCAGACTACCGGAGAAACTCCTTTTCTCCATCATGTGGCCATTCTCCACGAACTACAGCAAGCTGTGAAAACCGAAAAACTCTATACCTATCACTTTAACATGTTGCGTAGCATTTTGGAAAAAACCGCCACCTTTTTTGGCCTTGATAATTTTTCCGAATGTCTTCAGGGTGTGGATGATCGTGGCTTGTATGCGCGAGCATTAAATCTTTTAAGCCATGGGAAATACTCTGTTTATGAACCAAGAGAAATGGTCGCGGATAATAAAGAGCTTTTTAAAAAAATTTTGTCTGAATTTTTAGGGCGATATGCCTTCAAACTTCCAGAAATCACAGCCCACCCTAAAAGACAAACGGAGCGGTCATGAACGAACAAGAGCAAAAGCAACTGGGGAATACCCTGTGGGCCATTGCCGACCAACTGCGCGGCGCGATGAACGCGGACGATTTTCGCGACTACATGCTCTCCTTCCTGTTTCTGCGCTATCTGTCGAACAATTACGAAGAGGCGGCAAAAAAAGAACTGGGGGCGGAGTATCCGGACAGACAGGATCAACCCGGCGCAACGCCGTTGCAAATCTGGTATGAAAGCAATTTGGAGGATATTGACGAATTCGAAAAAGCGATGCGCCGCAAGGTGCATTATGTGATCCAGCCCAAGTTCCTCTGGGGCAACATTGTGGAAATGGCCCGCACACATGATGACGATCTATTGCGTACACTGCAAAAAAGTTTCAGCTATATTGAGAATGAGTCCTTTAAAAGCACTTTTCAGGGTTTGTTCTCGGAAATTAATCTGACTTCGGAAAAGCTCGGCAAAAATTATACAGACCGCAATATCATGCTCTGTAAAATTATCTCCAAGATTGTCGAAGGCTTGGCGGAATTTTCCACAAACGGCGATTCCCTGGGCGGCGCCTACGAGTATCTGATCGGCCAATTTGCCGCCGGTTCCGGTAAAAAGGCGGGCGAGTTTTACACGCCGCGACAAATTTCCAGCATTCTGTCCGCCATTGTCACCCTTGACAGTCAGGAACCGGCCAATGGTCAAAAAAAACGCCTGTCCAGCCTGTTCGATTTCGCCTGCGGTTCCGGCTCATTACTGCTCAATGTACGCGAGCGTTTGGGGAAGAAGGACGGCATCGGCAAAATCTACGGGCAGGAAAAAAATATCACTACCTACAACCTGGCGCGCATGAACATGTTGCTGCACGGGGTGAAGGATTCCGAGTTCGAAATTTTTCACGGCGATACGCTGACTAACGACTGGGACATGCTGCGGGAAAGCAACCCCGCCAAAAAACCGTATTTCGACGCGGTGGTGGCCAATCCGCCTTTCAGCTACCGCTGGGAGCCCGGCGAGGCCATGGGCGACGACATGCGCTTCAAAAATTATGGTTTAGCGCCTAAATCCGCCGCTGACTTCGCTTTTTTGTTGCATGGCTTCCATTACCTGAAGCCGGAAGGCGTCATGGCCATTATCCTGCCCCACGGCGTGCTGTTCCGCGGCGGCGCGGAGGAACGCATCCGCCGCAAACTGCTGGACGACGGCCATATCGACACGGTAATCGGCCTGCCCGCCAACCTGTTTTATTCCACCGGCATTCCGGTCTGCATTTTGGTGCTGAAAAAGTGCAAAAAACCCGATGACGTGCTGTTTATCAATGCCGCCGAGCACTTCGAGAAAAGCAAACGGCAAAACCGCCTGTCGCCGGAACATATCGACAAGATCGTTGACTCCTACCAGTTCCGCAAGGAAGAAGAACGCTACTCCCGGCGCGTCGCGATGGAAGAGATTGCCGCCAATGACTATAATCTGAACATCTCCCGCTATATCAGCACGGCTGAGCCGGAAAAAGAAGTTGACCTTACGGCGGCGCATGCGGAAATGGCGGCGCTGGAACAAAAAATCGCAGCGGCCGCAAAGAAGCATAATGAATTCCTCAAGGAGCTTGGCTTGCCGCCTTTACCCTTTGCGCCGCCTGTGGAAAAAAGGCATTGACCATGACCTCAATCACTTTACATGACCTTAAAATCATCTTGAAAGCTTAGGCTAATGATTGCCGGATTGAATATGCTTCCCCGTGTTCTGGTTTTGAGTACGGCCAGGCCGCCCTGCTGAAAGTTTTTCCAGACGCGGCCGGCAGGGCTCGGACTCAGGTCGACAATTTCTGAAACTTCACGCCCGCTCGCCCCCCCCCCGCTTCAAACACGCTATCTTTTGCCGTACCCAGACCCTAAAAATGAGCCGCCCTCTTTCCAAAAAATCGCCGGCTATTGGAAGGTCAGGCTGCTGTAGGTCACGGCCGCTTCCGACCCTCATGCCCTAAAATCGCCGGCGATGGGGGCCTAAAATTATCTTGACATTCTTACTGTCAAGATATACTGTAAATAAACAAGGCGGCCGCCCGCTTTTCACCCTTTGACCACAGGGGCCGACCATGACCGAACAGACTTTCACCCTGGACGCCCTCTGCGCCCTGGCCGATTGCAGCAAAAGGACGGCGCGCTATTACATCCAGTTGGGCCTGGTCGCCCGCCCCGTCGGGGAGGGCCGGGCCGCCCATTACAACAGCGGCCACCTGGAGCAGCTCCTGCGCGTCAAAAAACTCTCCGAGGCCGGGCTGTCCCTGGAGCGCATCCGTGAAGTCATGGCCGGGGAGGCTTCGCCCGTCCCGCCCCGCCGGCGGCGGCCGGGATCGATAGAGACGCGCAGCCATCTCTTCGTCGCGCCGGGCCTCGAAATTCAGATTGCGGCGGAAGCGGCCGACATTAGCCCGGAACAGATCCGGGAATTCGTCCGCGAAGTTATGGCCGCCGCGGCCAGAATCCTGGGCGCGGACGGAACCGATAAGGAACGAGACAAAAAGGAAGGATGACCATGAATCAGGAAACCACCCTGCGGAGCGCAACCGGCCAGAGCCTCGCCCTTCAGTCCGTCCAGGCGCGGGGACAGCTTGACGGCTTGATGCTGAGCATGACGATCAGCCAGAACTACCGTAACGACACGGGCAAAGACCTGGAGATCGTCTACACCTTCCCCCTGGAGTGGGGGACGGTCCTCCTGGGCCTGGAGGCGGAAATCGGCGGCCGGCGGCTCCAGGCAACCGTAGTCGAAAAAAAGGAAGCGGAAGAGGAGTACGAGAAGGCCCTGGAGGAAGGCGACGCCCCGATCATGGTCCAGCAATCCGCCCCCGATCTGTACACGGCCAACCTGGGCAACATCAAGGCCGGGGAATCCGTCGGCCTCACCCTGCACTGCGGCCGGCTGCTCCGCTTTGAACAGGGGCGGATCCGGGCGAAAATCCCCACGGTCGTCGCGCCCCGCTATGGTCAGGCCCACGGGGAAGGCGGCCTGGCCCCCCACGAGACGGACGCGGTCGACAGCCTGGCCCGCTACCCCTTCAGCATCCAGCTGGATGTTCTGGGCGACCTGGCCCGGGCGAAAATCAGCTGCCCAAGCCATACGGTCAGCTTCCAGGCGATAGAGAACGGAATTTCCGTGCGGCTGGCCGCCGAGGCCTGGCTGGACCGGGATTTCATCCTTCTTCTGGAGGGCCTGGCCGGCCATTCTTTGGCCCTGGCCGCCCAAGACGGCGAGCAACACGTTATGCTGGCCGGTTTTTGCCCCCAACTGCCTCCGCGCGACGAGCCGCTGTTGCTGAAAATCCTGGTGGACTGCTCCGGCTCCATGGAGGGGGACAGCATACGTGAAGCGAAGGAGGCCCTGAAGGGCGTTCTGCGGGAACTCCAGCCCCGGGACTATATTTCCTACAGCCGTTTCGGCGGCGATGTGCGGCATGAAAGCTCACAGCTCCAGCCCTGTTCGCCGGAGACCCTCCGGCGCCTGGCCCAGGCCGTGGCCGCCACGGAGGCCGACATGGGCGGCACGGAGATGGAGCGGGCGCTGCTGTCCGTCTTCAAGGAGGTGGCCGCGCCGGAAGGCCTCTCCGCCCGGCCGGACCTGTTGCTGATCACCGACGGGGAGGTCTGGGCCGTGGAGAGCGTGGTCCGGGCCGCCCTGGATCAGGGCCAGCGGGTCTTCGCCGTCGGCGTGGGCGGCGCGCCCGCGGAAAGCCTGTTGCGGGAGCTGGCCGAGCAGACCGGCGGGGCCTGCGAATTCGTCTCGCCCAACGAAGACATGGCCGCGGCCGTGGCGCGCATGTTCCGCCGGCTGCGGGGCGCGCGGGCCCAAAACCCGCGCATGGCCTGGGGCGGGCAAACCCTCTGGCGGTCGCCCCTGCCCGCCGCCCTCTATGACCAGGAAACCCTGCATCTTTTCGCCGTCCTGGCCGAGGCGCCCAAGGCCCCGCCGGAACTGACCTGGGAGGCGGGCGGCCAAAGCCAAAGCGCCCGGCCCGACCGCGTCGGCCAGACGGAAAATCCGCATCTGGCCCGCCTGGCCGCCGCCGAACGTCTGGAGACGGCCGACCCGGAGGAAGCCCTGGCCCTGGCCCTCAAATATCAGCTGATAAGCCTACAAACCTCCCTGTTTCTGACCTATGTCCGTGAAGAAGAGGACAAGGCATCCGGCCTGCCGGAACTTCATCAGATCCCCCAGATGATGGCGGCGGGCTCGCACGGCTACGGCACGGTAGACACGATAGAGTGTGCATACATGATAGAGTGTGATGAGTTTGACGCATCCTTCACGTCAACGTCTAGTTATTATCCTGGCGGTTCTTGCCTGGAATTGGAATTAGCGGAGCTCTTGCCCGAACACCTGCCTGACTCTTTGCCCGCGGTGAGCAATACCCCCACGCCCCGGGAGGTCCTGGAGTTTTTCAGCCGGGCGGCCGTGAATGATCAGGATTTCGCCGCCGTTCTGAAGCGGGCCCTGGCCTTTGCCGGCAATGCCGCCCTGGAAGAGCGGCTCGCGCGCCTCGGCGCCCGGGAGGGCCTGCCTGAGGAACAGGTCTGGGCGGCCTTCCTGGAGTGGCTGTTGGAGCTGTTCGCGGTTGATTTCACGCCCGCCCGTCAGGCCCGGCGGCTGCTGTGGGCGAGGCTGAAGCCCCTCGGAGCGGCGCGGAAAAGTTCCGTCCGCCAGGCGCTGCGGACGGAGTTTTCCGCCGTCTCTCCAGAGGCCTGGCCGGCCTAAAGGCCGGCCTCCGTCTCCCGCTTCAGCACCCGCACCCGCCCGCCGGCCAAAATGGCCTGGCGGTCGGGCTCATACATGCCTTCGGCCACGGTGGGCGGGAGGGCGTATTCCCCGACCGTCACCGCCCGCAGGGAATAGCGGTATATTTTGGGGCGTTTTTGGCCGGCGGACAGCCAGGGCTCGATAATCGCCAGGCGGTCTTCGCGCATTTCAAAACGGGACAGGCCCTGCGGCTGGCCATCGGCGGGTTCGCCGTCGGCGGATTCGCCGGCGGCGGGTTCGCCGTCTTCCTTCTGAACCAGGTTCGGGTTTTCGATTTCAAAGCCGCCGGGCAGGAGCTCCAGCAGAACCATGTTCTGAAAAGGCTCGTCGGCGCTCACGGCCAGTTCGACCGTTATCCTGTCGCCCTGGCGCAGCGTCAGCGTCGGGGCGGTTTCTTCAAGGCTGGAAAGCCGGCGCCGGGTTCCGTCGGGCAGAATCCAGACGCGCTCGAGGGCGATCTTTTCGGCTTTGGGTTCCGGCGCCAGCAACGGCACGGCGGCCACGGTGAGGGTGTAATAGGGCCGCCCGGGCCCTTCGACTTCCAACTGAAGGGGCCGGCCCAGGGCCGGGGCCAGGGTTTTGGGGCCGACCGCGCCCAATTGACGCTGGTCGCCCCGGAAAAGCGTCTGGCCGTCGGCGCTTTTGAGGACGGCGACATACTCGCGGCCGGCCCCGCTTTTAGCCAGATAAGAGCTGAGAGCCAGAACGGCCAGGCCGTTTTCCTGGGTGTTGCGCCAGTAATTGCCGCGGCCCTGTTCGGCCACCCGCCCGGCCAGGTCTCTGGCCGTGGGCGACAGGGGATCGACCTCGCTCCAGGCGGCCAGGAGCAGGGCCAGGTTGCGGGCCGGGCTGTCCAGGCTGCTGTGACGCTGACCCAGGCTGTTCCAGGAAAAATCCATTTTCTCCCGTTCCAGTTCCTCCAGGGCCTCGGGCCGGCCCGCCGCCAGGGCCTCGGCGCCGGCCAGGAAAATCCGGGCCGAAGGCGACAGCCCGGCCTTGCGCTCTTTCAAGGCGTTGATCCAGCCGGCCCGGTATTCCCCGTTCAGGGCCAGCACGTAGCAGGCGTAGGCCTGAGTGGAGAGAATATAAGAGAGGTCGTCGGAATCGGCGCGGCCGTAATCGGCCCCGAGATACGAGCGCAGCCAGTCCAGCGCGCTTTCTTTCAAGCCGGCCGGCAATTCGGTTTTTTGCCCCGCGACCGTCAGAAAATGGGCCGCGTAGACGGAGCCCCATTCGTAGACCCGGGCCTCGCCCGGCCAGTAGCCGAAGCCGCCGTTCACGGTCCGCATGGTGGCTAGCCGTTTGACCGCCGCGTCAAGGCCGGCGGCGATATGGGCCTCGACGTCGTCCCCGGGCTCGAGCGCGGCCAGAAGGTCGGCGGCGGCGGCGAAGAGCCAGGCTTTGGATATGGTCTGCTCCAGGCAGCCGTAGGGATATTCCTGGAGATAGCGCACGGCCCTGGCCGCTTCTATGGCCGGGCTGGGGGCCAGGGCGAAGCTGGCCTCCAGCGTGCCTTTAAGATAGCCCTCGACCGGGAGGTCGATCGCCGTCGCGCCGGCGGCTTCCGCCGAGCCGCTCAGGCTCGCGGAAACGCGGGGGTAAGGCGGGCGCACCACCGTTTCGACCGCCTGGCTGAACTCTTCGCCCGCATCGGAGAGGCAGCGCAAAACCAGGCGGCCCGGGCCGACGGCCTCGGCGGCCGAGGCTTCCGGCCTGGCTTCAGCCGTAAAGACATGGGTCAGGGCGGCGCCGGGGGCCAGGTCGAAAGCGACCGACTT
>JAISRV010000333.1 GCA_031273445.1 Candidatus Adiutrix sp.
CGCGCGCACATTGGGATACTGATCCAAAAACGCGGCTTTGGCCTGGATGATGGCCGCGCCGTCGGAGCGGATGTCATAACGGTCAAAGTCGAAATAGACATTGTCCCCAAGGAATGCGCCTTTCAAGGCTTCATAGGCGGCGTCTGACGAGGACGTCTTGGTCTTGCCGCAACCGGCAGCCAAAGGCATAATCAGCAGACCAGCCAAAACGATCAGCATAAGTTTCTTCATGGAATGTCCTCCTTGGTCTTCAGTTAAATTAAGCGCGCCCCAACGGGTCATATGGAACTTTTCAGGCCACTTGGCCTGCATATCACCCTCTTTTAAGTTGAAGACGGCATGGTTTCATATCTCGCATCATAACACATTGGCAATGCCATCAAACGCTTTCATACTATGCCGCTTTAAATTAAAAGTCAATAGATTAAATTATAGCGCCGCTGGGGCCCCCAAAAGGGCTGGTGTTGCGAAACCTCAAGAGCCGGGAGGAGAGGCGACTGGTTCTCCCCTTCCGCCGTCATGACGAAAAGTTCCGACTGGCCGTTTCTGTCGCTGGCGAAAACAATCAAGCGCCCGTCCGGCGAGAAAGCGGGTTTCATATTAACGCCCTGATCTTTCGTCAGTTGCCTTAGACCCGTGCCGTCGGCCTTTATCACGCAGATGTCCGTCTCCTCGGAGACGAAAGCTATATCCCCGCCGTCGGGCGACCAAGCGGGATCAGTCATGCGGCCCATGGACGGGGACAGCATTCTGGATACGCCGCTGGCCGCCGAATATATATAGATTCGCGCCAAATCGTTCTGAGCGCCGACATAGGCCAACTGGCCGCCGTCAGGCGAAAAGGACGGCGACACGGCAATGGCGCGCCCTTGCAGGAGCTTTCTTCTGGATTGACCTGCAAACTCGTAAAGGCTGGTCTCGTTTTCCTCGCTGACGGCGGCGACCAGAGTCCCGTCCGGCTTGAAGGCCGGGGACAAATGCAGTTCGCCCGCTGAAACGACCTGGCCGTCGCGCACCAGCTCCCAAACGGAACCGTTTCTGCGAATCCAGGCGGCCTGGCCCTCCGGGCCCAGGGTCGGCTGGGATTCAAAGACGTTCTTTATGTCTTCGACCACACGGGGTTCGTCGTGTCCGAAGTCTATTTCCATAATGGCTTTTTTCGATTTTTCCCCGGTCACGAAAATTATGCGCGAGCCGAAGACGCCGGCCCTGCCGCTGACCGCCTCCAAGGCTTTGTTGCAAAAATTGTCCAGCCACTCGTCCTTCAGGTCCTGAAAAGGCCGGTAGACGCCTTCAATCAACCTGCGGCCCGAGGCCGCATCCATAAGAACAACGCTCACGCCGTCTCCGGAGGCCTGCCCGCGCATCGTCAAACCGGCCCCGGAAGCCCCGGCTTCCGCCAGGGCGAAGAGCCCCGTCAGCTTCAGGCGGCGCCTGAAGCCGGCCTCCAGCGCGGAGGTTTCGCCTTCAGGGGCGAAATCCAGCGTTAAGGCATATGGCTCGGCGGTCCCGGCGCTCAAAGCGGGGCCCGCCGGCCCGATGAAAGCGGCCAGAGTCAGCAGCAAAAAGGACAGTGAGAATAATTTGACGGGCACTATATACCATGTAGCGCTTTAAAATGTCGTTTAAAGCGGCGCCGTTCGCCGGCGCTCCGTAACTTTATAGAGTTACGGAGCGCTATTCGGGCATGACCGGAGACCAAAAAGGCGAATATTGGGCCGGCGCATATTGAGGCATGAGCGGCTGCTGCATATCGCCGTTGACCGCCATGACGAACAGCTGAGAGCGGCCGTTTCTGGTGCTGGCGAAAACGATCATCCGGCCGTCGGGCGAGAAGCTGGGCCGCATGTTGGTTCCCTGGCCGCTCGTGAGCTGACGCTCTCCTGTGCCGTCCGGGCGGACAATGCAGATGTCCGTCTCGCGCGAGACAAAAGCGATATATTCTCCGGTAGGCGACCAGGCCGGGTCTGTGCTTTTGCCGTAGCTGGTCACCGGCCGGCCGGGATCGCCGCCAGCGGCGGAAGTCACGTAAATCTGGCTGCTGCCGCTCCGGCTGGAGGCGTAAGCCATCATGGAACCGTCCGGCGAAAAAGTGGGCGAGACGTTTATGCCGCTCTGATCAATTAAGGGGGTTCTGGAGCGGCCGGCAAAGCTGAAGATGCCGGTCGAATTGGGGCCTGAAACCGCCGCGGTCACGACGCCGTCGGGCCTGAAGGCCGGGGAGAGGTGCAAATCGCCGGACGACACGACTTTGCCGTCGACCAGAAGTTCCCACTTTTTGCCGTTGCGGTGCACCCAGGCGGTTCTGCCGCCGGGGCCGATAGTGGGCTGGGTGCTGGGGCCGCCCCGGCTGCCGGCTAAAGTCTCCGCCTCATCACTTCCGAGCGCGGTCATCATGATTGATTTCTGCGACTTCTGGCCGGCCACAAATATGATCTCGGAGCCGAAGACGCCCGGCCGGCCGGTGATGGCCAAAATAACGGCGTTGGTGAACTGATTGATCATTTTGCGCGCGTCTTTGACGGAGCCGGTATAGCGTTTGGCCAGTTTCTGGGTTCTCAGGCCTACGTCAAAAAGGCGCAGTTCCAAAACCAATTTGGAGCCCGACAGGTTCATGGCGCCTTTGACCAGAAAATCGGCGCCGACCTGCGACCAGGCGGCGAAATCAAGCGGAACCCCGTCGTCAATGCCGCCCCGCCTGTCGGCTTCCAGGGAACCGCGCTTATCTATGGCCTCGAATAGCCCGGTCATCGCCAGGTTGGCGGACAAGCGGCCAGGCAGATAAGAGGCGTTCTGGTCGGTGCGGTCGCCGGGGCTGATGGGCTCCAGATCTAAAACCGCGACTTTGTATTTTCGCCCCATATCGCCGAAAACATTAATAATGACCGTAGGTTCAGCATAGTAGCCGCCTTGCGCCGAAAGCGGCGCGGCATTAAAGGCCCAAAAAAACAAAAGCGACAAGCTGAAAAGCCCCATCAAGCGCTGATATTTAGACATGACTCACTCCATCACGCTCGGGCCGCGCCGGCGCCGGCTATTTCAGTCACGGCGGCGGCGTCAGTCTGCGGCGCCCGGCCAAAAAAGTCAAAGCGCCGTCTTTGCGGCCGGGGCTGGCTGAGGGCGCCCGGCCGGAACAATCAAAACATGGAACCCATGGTGAATTCCCACTGGCCTGAAGAATCGCCGTCTTGGCGGTCTATCGGGGCGCCGTATTCAATGCGGAACGGCCCCATGGGCGACAGGTAGCGCAGACCGCCGCCCCAGCTTTTACGCATGTCGCCGAAGTCGTATTTGTCGTCTTTGGCCCAGACGTTGCCCATGTCGTAGAAAAGCACGCCGTAGAGGCCGTCTTCATAAAGGAGGGGGAAGGCGAGTTCGAAGTTGAAAATCATCTTCTTTTCGCCGCCGATGGTTTCCCTGGTGTCGGGGTCGCGAGGCGAAATGGAATACCAGTCGTAGCCGCGCACGCTGTTGATGCCGCCGATCATGTACTTTTCATACGTGGGCAGGCCTCTGTCCTTGTTTTCCTTCATATAGCCGATCTCGCCGTGGGCCATGAGCGA
>JAISRV010000344.1 GCA_031273445.1 Candidatus Adiutrix sp.
TGCGCGGAGATTCTGGCCTTCGCGACCCATATCGAGGCGGAAAAAAAACACAATCAGGCCCGGCTTTTCCAAAGCGTTCGGGACATCCACCGCTGGAAGGGAGAAATACTGAATGAATCTCGAACACGTCGGCGCGCTGGTTGAAGCCGTCAAGGCCGAAGTGGCCAAAGCCGTCATCGGGCAGCACGAGGCGGTGGAGCTGATGCTGGCCAGTCTTTTGTGCGGCGGCCATATTTTGCTGGAGGGCGTGCCCGGCGTCGGCAAGACCTTTCTCGTCCAGTCTTTCGCGGTTTGCCTCAATCTCGCCTTCGGGCGCATCCAGTTCACGCCGGACATGATGCCCGGCGATATCCTAGGCGCCAACCTTTTCAATTTCCAGACCAATTCCTTCATTTTGACCCAGGGGCCAATTTTTACCCAGATTCTTCTGGCCGACGAAATCAACCGCACCCCGCCGAAGACCCAGGCGGCCCTTCTGCAGGCCATGAACGAGCGTTTAGTCACCATCGACCGGCGCACCTACAGCCTCGGCGAGGACTTCATGGTGGCGGCGACCCAGAACCCCATTGAGCAGCAGGGCGTCTATCCCCTGCCCGAAGCCCAGCTCGACCGTTTTCTCTTCAAAGTGGTCATGGACTACCCCAGCGCCGACGAGGAGCGGGAGATCGTCAGGCGCCACGGCCACTGTTCGGCCATGCCCAAACTGTCCGATTTCGCCATGCGGCCGGTGGTCTCGCGCGAACACCTGGCCCACGCGCGCGCCGTCGCCGCGCACATACGGCTGACGGACGCCCTGGTGAATTACATCGTGGAAATCATCCGGGCCACGCGCCGCCACCCGGCCATAGAGACCGGGGCCTCGACCAGGGCCGCCAACATGATGGCGGCCGCGGCCCGGGCCCTGGCCGCCGTCTCCGGCCGCGACTTCGTCATTCCCGACGACGTCAAGCGTTTGGCGACGCCGCTTCTGCGCCACCGCATCGTCATGACCCCGGCCTCGGATATCGAAGGGCTGACCAGCGAAGAAGCCATAAGGGCGATCGTCGATCAGACGGCGGCGCCGCGATGACGCGCCCGACCCTTCCGGCCGTGGGCCTGTTCGGGCTTTCGGTTCCGCTGGCGCTTCTGATCGTGACCGGCTGGCGCGAGTTGTGGTTCCTGTCGCTCTACCTGCCCGGCGCCGCCCTGGCCCTCATCCTGGCGGATTGGAGCATGGCCCTGCCCAACGGCCGCCTGACGGCCGCGCCGCGCCTCCCGCGCCGGCTCCACGTCGGCCGCAGCGGCGTGGCCGCGTTGCGCCTGGAGGCCGAAAATTCGACCCGGCCCCTGGCCGTGACCGCGCTTCTGGAGCAGACCGGAGAGGCCGAAGAACCGGTTCCAGTAACCGGAGTCATGGCCGCGGGCCGGCCGCTGGACCTGGAATTTTCCATCTTTCCGGAGCGGCGCGGACGGATCACGGTCGAGGCCGTCTGGCTGCGCTGGCGGGGGCCCCTCGGGCTGGTCGAACTGCGGCGGCGGCAGCCGGTGGGCGAGAGCATCGAGGTGGTTCCGGACATTCGCGGCATTCATGACGAGGCGCTCCGGTTTTTCGCCCGCGACGCCGCCTATGGCCTGAAAAGCCAGCGCCTGAAGGGAGAGGGGGCCGAATTCGACAGCCTGTGCGAATATGCCCCCGGCATGGATCAGCGCTTCATCGACTGGAAGAGTTCGGCCCGGCGCCGCAAGCTTTTGTGCAAGGAATTCCGTCAGGAACGCAATCACCACATCGTGCTCGGCTACGATGTCGGCCGTCTGATGCTGGAACCCGTCGAAGGGGCGCCGAAGTTGGATCATGCCGTCAGGGCCGGGCTGCTCCTGGGCTGGATCTCGCTCCGCAACGGCGACTTCGTCGGCGGCTGCGGTTTTGACGTGCGCTTCAGAAGCTTCATCGAGCCGGGCCGGGGCCTGCCCTACTTCAGGCAGGTTCAGAGCTTCGCCGCCTCTCTGGCCTATAGGACGGAGGAGACCAACTTCACCCTGGGGCTGGCCGAGCTTAACGCCAGGCTCAGGCGCAGATCCCTGGTGGTTTTGTTCACCGAGTTCGTCGATTCCATTTCGGCCGAGCTGCTGTTGGAGAGCCTGCAGCTGATGGCCAGAAAGCATGTGATCGTTTTCGTGACCATGCGCGACCCGATGCTGGCCCGCCTTAAGGACGCGCCCCCCGACGACTTCACGCGCGTGGCCGAAGCCGTCATCGCCGACGGCTTTCTGCGCGAGCGCTCAATCGTGCTGGAGCGGGCGGCCAGGCTGGGCGTTCACTGTTTGGACGTTTCGGCCCAAGGCCTGTCGGCGGCCCTCTTAAACCGCTATCTGCTGATCAAGCAAAGGGGGCTTTTGTGAATGCGGCCGGGATCAGAGCGGCTTCGCCGAACCAGGCCGCCCGGCCCGGCCGCCCGGCCGCCGGCTCGGCAGGGGGCGAGCCCGGCGGGGCGGGGCGGGGGCTGACCCTGCGCAGCGCGGTTTTCCGCAAAGGGCGCGAACAGGGTTGGCGTCGGCTGGACGACATGATCAGGCGCGTCGAAAAATCGGGCCTGAGCGCGCTTTCCGCCGACGAAGCTCAAGAGCTGCCGCTGCTTTACCTGGCCGCCATGTCCTCGCTCTCGGTGGCCCGCAACATAGCGCTGGATCGGAACCTTCTGTTGTATCTGGAAAACCTTTCGCTGCGGGCCTATCTGGCCGTCTACGGGCCGCGCGTAAACCTCCTGGCCGCTTTATATGATTTTTTCAGACGCGGTTTCCCCCGCGCCGTCCGAGGCCTGGGCCGCCATCTGGCCATCGTCGGCGCGGCCTTTCTGTCCGGGGGCGCCGCCGGCTATCTTCTGGTCAGTTCGAATATGGAGTATTTCAGCCTCCTGACGCCGGAGAGCCTGGCCGGGCCGCGCGGCCCGGCCAGCACCGCCGAGGAATTGCGGGCCGTGTTGTTCGCGCCCTGGCCCGGCTTCATCGACACGTTCGTCGTTTTCGCCAACTCTCTGTTCCGCCACAACGCCGTAATCGGCATTTTTTCTTTCGGCCTGGGCTTCGCCCTGGGCCTGCCGACCATACTTCTTATGATCTACAACGGCCTTATCATCGGCGCCTTCATCGCTCTCCACGCGGACAAGGGGCTGGCCGTCGATTTCATCGGCTGGCTCTCCATCCACGGGGCGACGGAAATTACGGCCATTCTTTTATGCGGCGCGGCCGGGTTGGCGGTAGCCGAAAAGGTCATGTTTCCCGATCGTTTCTCCCGCCTGGAAAGTCTGGCCCGCCACGGCCGCCAGGCCGCCGGGGTCGTCGCCGGCGCGGTCGTCTTGTTCTTCATCGCCGGGTTTCTGGAAGGCGGGTTCCGGCAGCTGATCAACAATACGCCCGCCCGCTTCGCCTTCGCCCTGGCCACCGGGGCCGCCTGGCTCTATTATTTTCTTGTCGTCGGAAAGGCCGGTCCCCATGGCGACGACGACTGACCGCGTCGGCGCGCTTATTGAAGGCATAAAGCGTAACCGGCGCGTCATCGTCAGCCCCGAGGGCGTGCCCCTGGAAGTGCAGGCGGCCGGCCACAGCGAACGCCTGGCCGCCCTGTTGTTGGACCTTTTAATCATGTTCGGGGTCATCGTCGGCCTTTATCTGTTTCTGCTCGTCCTCTTGTTTTCCCGCCTGAATTTTTCCATCGGCCTCACGCTCATACTCTTCATCGTCTTTGTCGTGCGCAACTTCTATTTCATGCATTTCGAACTGGCCTGGCAGGGGCGGACGCCGGGCAAAAAAATATGCGGCTTACGGGTCATAAACCGCCACGGCGGAGAATTGAGCCCTTCAGCCGTCATCGCCCGCAACCTGACGCGCGAAGTGGAGATATTCATGCCGCTTTCCATGCTGGTCAGTCTGGGCGGGGACGCGAGCGGCTGGCTGATTTTGAGTCTGCTGGGCTGGCTGACGGCCCTCACTTCTCTGCCTCTATGGGGGCGCGACCATTTGCGGGTGGGGGACCTCATCGGCGGCACCCAGGTCATAGCCATGCCCAGGCGCGCGCTGTTGGACGATCTGGCCGCCGCGCCGCCGCAGGAGGCCGCGGAAAGAGAATATGTCTTCGCCCCGGGGCAACTGGCCATTTACGGCGCCTTTGAATTACAGGTGCTGGAGGAGTTTTTACGACGCCCGCCCACGAAAATGACCCAGCAGCTCCTGGCCGGAGTCTGCCTGAAAATCAGCCGCAAGATAGGCTGGGAAGAGCCGGTGCCCCCCGCCAAAGTGCGCCGGTTTTTGACCGACTTCTATGCCGCCGAACGCGCCGACCTGGAGCGCGGCCAGCTTTTCGGCCGTCACAAGGCCGACCAGGGCGCCGCGGCCGCTGGCCGCCGGGATCGCAGCCGGGGCGGGAAAACAGGAAAAAAATAGCGGGACGTAACGAACGGAACATCAACCTTGCCAGCGGCTTGTGAATTAAGTATAATATTTAGGATAAGATGGAGAATAAAATTGGAGCCGGGGCCGCCGGGGCGGCGCCGGCGGAGAAGAAAAACCGCGCCTGTTTAACGCTGTTCCGCCTGATATTTCTAAAATTTATGCCATGAACGAAACGATTCTTATGGCGGCTTCAGCCGCGCGACGACATAGGCCGGAGGTTGACCATGCGTCTGATATACACCATAATTTATACCCTGGGCTTTATAATCACCTGGCCTTACTGGCTGCTGCGCGACCTGGCCCACCACAAGCCCTACAGCTTTAAAGACCGTTTCCTGGGCCCGGGGCGCATGCTGCCGAAAAAGCGCGGCCGCCCCCGTATCTGGCTGTGGGCTCTATCTTCCGGCGAAATACTGGCCGCCAAAAAACTGGTGCCGGCCCTGGAAGCGACCGGCGCGGAAGTGGTCATTACCTCGACCACAGCCATTGGCCGCGACGCGGCCCTCCGCGTCTGGCCCGGCCGCCTGGTGCTGGCCTCGCCCCTGGATTTTGAAATCTCCACCCGGCGCTTTCTCGACAGCGTCGCCCCCGACCTCATGGTTCTGGTCGAAACGGACATCTGGCCAGGCATTCTCTGGCAGATGCGCGACCGCGGCATCCCCAAAGCTCTGGTTTCGGCCCGCATCAGCCCCAAATCCCTCCGGGGCTACGGCTATATCAAGTTTTTCTGGGGGCCGGTGCTGCGCCTTTTCAACCTCATCACCGCCCAAAGCGCTGACGACCGGGAACGCCTCGTCAACCTGGGGGCCGACCCGGCCACGACCACGGCCACGGGCGACCTCAAGTTCGACCGGGAGACGGCGGATCCGGGCAAAGAAGAAAGGGCGGCCATACTGCGCGAAGCCGGCTGGCCGGAAGGCCGCTGGATAGTGGCCGGCAGCACCCACGCCGGGGAAGAGGCCATCATCATCGACGCCTGGAGCGAAGCGAAGAAGAAACACGGCGACCTTAAGCTGTTGATCGCCCCCCGGAACAAAAGCGACTTCGAGGCCGTCTGGCAATTCATCAAAGCCCGCGAGCTGCCCGCCGCCCACCGGGAAGCCCCCGCCGCCACGGATATGGACAAAGACATCTTCCTCCTCGACACCCTGGGCGAACTCGACGTGTTTTATAAAATCGCCGAAATAGCGCTGGTCGGCAAGAGTTGGGCCGCCCAGCACAAAGGCGGCGGCCACAATCCCCTGGAACCCGCCTCCAAAGGCAAACCCGTGCTCTTCGGCCCCCTGACCCATAATTACCGCTGGATGACCAAGGCCCTGCTGAACGCCGGCGGCGGCCTGATGGTCGCCGGGCAGGCCGAACTGGCCGCCGCCCTGGACGACCTCTTGGAACACCCTGAAAAGGCCCGGGCGATGGGCCAAAAAGCCCGGGAATTTGTGCGGGCCAACCAGGGGGCCACCGCCCACACCCTGGAACTGCTCGGCCCTTTCCTGGAAAAAGCCCGGCAGCGCGAAAGCGACTGACGGCGGCATGAGATATATCCGCCCGCCCGCGGCCTCCCCGGCCTCACTCAGAACCTGGTTGAGCGCCAGGCTGGAAAAAAGCTGGCATGCGGAGTCGCCCTGGCCGCCGCTACGGCCGCTGAGCGCGCTCTTCGGCTTGGCCGCTCGGCTGCGGCGGCGTCTCTACGAACCCATTTTTAAAAGTTTTGAGGCGGACAAGCCCGTCGTCGGCCTGCCCGCCCGGTTGCGGCAAGGTCTCCGCACACCCATTTTAAAAAGCTTTAGGGCTGACAAGCCCGTCGTCAGCCTGGGCAACCTGACCGTCGGCGGCGCGGGCAAGACCCCGCTCTGCCTGACCCTGGCCGCCATGTTGCTGGCTAAAGGTTTTAAGCCGGCGGTCTTAAGTCGGGGCTACGGGCGCGACAAAAATTTTGTCTCGCCTTTAAGCCGGGGTTGTAAGAGAGACAAAAACTCGCCCCTGGTGGTCTCCAGGGGGGCGGGTCCCCTGATTTCCGCCCTTCAGAGCGGCGACGAACCCTGGCTGATGGCCGAGGCCCTGCCCGGTCTGCGCGTGGTGGTGGACGACGACCGGGCGCGGGCGGCAAAACTGGCTCTGGCGGAACTGGGGGCCGATATCCTGATTCTGGACGACGGTTTTCAGCAGTTGCGCCTTCAGGCCGATTGCCGTATTTTGCTGATTCCCTCCCATCAGCCCTTCGGCAATAGGGCCCTTCTGCCCGCCGGGCCCTTACGGGAGCCGGTTTCCGGTCATCGGCGCGCCGACATGCTGGTGACCACCGGCGCGGCCGGCCCCTCCGCCGAAGCCGCGCGCCTGGCCGGCGGGCGCCCGCTTTTCGCCGCCTCTTACCAGCCGCGCCGCTGGCGGGACCATCAAACGGGCGCGTCGTCGTCGCCGGAGGCCTTAAGCGGCCGCGCCGTCTTCGCCTTTTGCGGCCTGGCCCGGCCCGAGAATTTCCTCAGCTCCCTCGAAGCCCTGAAGGTGCGGCTGGCCGGCCTGGAAGTCGGCGCCGATCACCAGCGCTACGATCGGACGCGCCTTAACGGGCTGGGTTTAAATTTTCTGGCCTCTAAAGCTGAAGTAATGGTCACTACCGCCAAAGACGCGGTCAAGCTGCCCCGCGATTTCCCCCTGCCCGTAAAAATTCTGGATGTGGACCTGGCCCTGGACCGGCCGGAAGAATTTTTGGCGGCGCTGCTGTCATTTTTACAGCCGAGACAAAATTGCTTAAAGCCGACGATATGGCGAGAGGCTCCCAAGCCATGAATTCCTTTTAGGACCAGTTCCGCCGAGACAAAATTGCTTAAAGCCGACGACATACTGGTGCGGGGCGTCAACTGGGTGGGCGACGCGGTCATGACGCTCCCCGCCTTGGCCGCCCTGGCCGACAATTTTCCCCGCGGCCGCCTGACGGTGCTGGCCCGCCCTTGGGTTGCGGCCGTTTACGAGGGCCAGAGAGGAGTGGCCGCGATCCTGGCCCATGATAAAAAAAGCCGAAACCTCCCGGCCCTGGTCAGGCTGGCCGGAGAATTGCGCCGGGCCAAATTCGACCTGGCGGTTCTTTTTCAAAACGCCTTTGCCGCGGCTCTGACGACGGCTCTGGCCGGCATCCCGGAGCGTTGGGGCTACGCCCGCGACTGGCGCGGCTTTCTCCTGACCAAAGCCATCGAACTGGCGCCGTCCGACCGCTATATTCATGAATCTTTCTATTATCTGAACATGCTGGAGCGGGCGGGCCTGACCGCCGCTTTTACGCGGCCGCGCCTCAAGCCCGGCGCCCGGGGGCTGGCCGAGGCCGAAAGCCTGATCGGCCCGCCCGACGAGGACGGCTTTCTCCTGGCCCTGGCCCCCGGCGCGGCCTTCGGCGCGGCCAAGCAATGGCCGGCGGAAAACTTTGCCCAGGCCGCCGCCCTGATTCTGGAGCGCCGGCCCGGCCGGGTCATGATTCTGGGTTCGCCCGGCGAGGCCGGGGCGGCCGGACGGGCGGCCGCGCATCTGGCCGGGCTGGGGCTGGGGCCGGCCGTGCTCAATCTGGCCGGGCGCAGCGGCCTGGCCGGGGCCATCGGGCTGATGAGCCGGGCTTCCCTTCTCTTGACCAACGACTCCGGATTGATGCATCTGGGCGGCGCCTTGGATGTGCCCCTGGCGGCCGCTTTCGGCCCGACCGACCCGCGCACCACCGCGCCCCTGGGGCGGGCCCGCATGGTTCGTTCCGCCGCCCCCTGCGCGCCGTGTCTGAAACGCGAGTGCCCTTTGCCCGAGCGCGTCTGTTTTAACGGGACGACGCCTGAAAAGATGGCCCTGGCGGCCCTGGAACTGCTTGAGCCGCGCCCGGTCCGGCCGGAACTGAGCCCGGCCGTCTTTCTGGACCGCGACGGCACGATCAATTACGAGGCGGGCTATCTGTCGCGCCCGGAGGACCTGAAACTTCTGCCGGGCGCGGCCCGGGCCATAGCGGCGCTGAATCGTTCGGGCTTCAAAGTGGTGGTGGTCACCAACCAGTCCGGCCTGGCCAGGGGCTATTTCAGCCTGGCCGATCTGGAACGGGTCCACTTGCGCCTCCGGGAGCTTCTGGCGGCGGAAGGCGCCGGCCTTGACGGCCTCTATTTTTGCCCTCATCATGAAGAGGGCTGCGTGCCTGAATTCGCCCGGCCCTGCGACTGCCGCAAACCCGGCCTGGCCCTCTTTGAACTGGCGGCGCGGGAATTGCGCCTCGACCTGGCCCGCTCCTTCTGGGTGGGCGACCGGCTGCGGGATATCGAGGCGGCGGATATTTTCGGCGGGCGCGGCGTTCTGACGACTACCGGTTATGGGCTGGCGGAAGCGGCCGCGCTTTCCTCCGCCGGCCGCCAGCCCCATCTGGTGGCCCCGGATTTATGGCGCGCCTCGGAGTGGATACGCTCCTGGCAAGACGCGCCCGGCTGAGGCGGCGCGCCGCCGGCTTTCACGGCGGCCAGGCTATTTTTATTGTAAAACAAAAAAGCCGAAATAAAAAATGGCGGAACCCGGCAAGATTCTGATAGTGAAAATGAGCGCCCTGGGCGATGTGGTCATGAGCCTGCCGGCTCTTCAGGCGCTGAGCCTCCGCTACCCGGCCGCGGCCATCGACTGGCTGGCGGAGCCGCCGGTTTATGGCCTTTTGGAGAAACACCCCCGGCTGGGCCGCGTTCTGGTCTGGCCGCGACGGAAACTGGGGCCTCTGGCCCGGGCCCGGCGCTTCGTAAAAACGGCCGGGCTGGCGCGCGCTTTTCTGCGGGAACTGCGGGCGGTCGAATACGATGTCGTGCTTGATCTTCAAGGCCTTTTGAAAAGCGCGGCCATGGTTTTCATCTCCAAAGGCCGCCGCAAGGTCGGCTTTGCCGGCTCCAGGGAAAAAACAGCCTGGGCCTTGAGCGAGCTCATGCCGGCCTATGATCCGGAACGCCACGCCGTCAGGCGCTATCTTGACGCCGCCGTTTATCTCGGCGCCGTCTATCCGGACCCGGAACCGCTTCGCTATTACGACCCGCCGCCGGAGGCCGCGCGCCGGGCCGACGAATGTCTTCAGGGCGATCATCCCTTTATCGTGCTGAATCCGGGCGCCAGGTGGGCGACTAAACAGTGGCCGCTGGCCCATTGGGAAACCCTGGCCCGGGAACTGGGCCGCCAGGGCGGGCTTAGGGTCGTCATAACCGGCGGCCCCGAAGACCGGCCCTGGGGCGCGGCCATAAAAAAAGCCGCCTTGGGCGCCCCGCTTGATCTGTGCGGGCTGACCCCGCTGCCTGTTTTGGCCGCCGTCATGGAAAAAGCGGCCTTCGTCGTCACCGCCGACACCGGCCCCATGCATCTGGCCGCAGCGGTGGGGGCACGGGGGCTGGCCCTTTTCGGCCCGACCCGCCCCGCCCGCACCGGGCCTTTCGGCGGCCATTTTAAAATACTGACCCCGCCGCGGGATTGCCTGGGCTGCCTGAAACGCGTCTGCCCCACCGGCGGCTGTCTGGCCGAAATCGCCCCCCAAAGGGTGCTGGCCGAAATCCAGGGCGAAGCCCCGGGCTGAAGACGCGCTCCGGCCAAAAGCGCGGTTTTCAGAGGCGCCGACTGCCCGGAAAAAGCTCCTTCTTTTTTAGGGTCAAAGGGAATTCATCACCATTTCCGCGACGACATAGACCGGGGCGATATTGAACAGCAGCGAGTCGATTCGGTCCCAGAACCCGCCGTGCCCCAGCAGCAATCCGGAAGAGTCTTTTATGCCGATGGCTCTCTTCAGAGCCGATTCGAACAGATCGCCGACAGCCCCCCAGAAGCCGAGAAACAGCCCCAGGACGGCCAGAAGCGGCAGCGAGGCCGACAGAAACCAGGCGCAGGCGGCCGAAACGGCCATCGCCCCCGCCGCGCCGCCGAAAAGTCCGGAGACCGTCTTGTTGGGGCTGATCTTGGGGCATAGTTTCGGCCCCTTGACCTTGCTGCCGACATAAAAGGCCGCGGTGTCCGCCGCTATGGTGACCACGAGAACATAAACCAGCCATAAGCCGCCGGCGTCGAGCTTTTTCAGCAAAAGGAAAAACGACAGCAGAAAACTGAGGTAAATATGCCCCAGCGCGAAACGGCCCAGCAGATTCAAAAGCACCGGCCCGCTTTCGCGCTCCAGAGCCCACATGGCGTAAACGGCGCCCATGGAAATAGCCCCCACCAGCCCGATCGACTGCCCGGAGGGGCCGTAAAAATAGGCTCCGGCCGCGGTCAGCGCCCAACCGGCCGCCCCCAGCCCGAAAAGGCCGATCCGGTCGTGCCCCAACAGGTTCCGGCTGTACTCCCACCAGGTCAAAGCGCCGATAGCCAGCATAACCAGAAAAAAGGGCAGGTAGTGATCGGTCACGGCGCTGTAGACGATCGGCGGCAACAGGACGGCCGCCACCAGCCAGCGGCTCAAATTAGGCCCCAGGCGCTCTTTCAACTCATGTAGATCCATTTTAGCTTCGCCCTTCAGGAAGATTTTTTCCGGCCGCCCTTGGCCTAATGGACTGTGCGGTTGGAAGGAACTAACCGTCAGCCGTTAAAGGTCAGACAGGTGGTCCAGGCTGAAACCAGGTCGTTTTTTAAAAAAGCGAAACCGCGGCCGTGATATTCCAGAAGAGACCGGCGCATCAGCACCTCCTGCCCCCAATAGGCGCCGCTGCGCGACTGCCAGGGCGACATGATGGAGTCGCCGACCATAACGTAAAGCCCCAAAATAGGCTCCGGCCCGCCGGTTTCGGATTTCCATTCCGTAAAAACGGCCTTTTCGCCCAGGGGCTGCACTTCATAACGGCTGCTGATGGTCTGGGTCTGCCCGGTGTTGATGGTCAACTGCCCTTCCACCACCCACAGGTCCGGCTCATGAATGACGACCAGTTGGCCTTGCTGAGGAAAAGGGTTATGGTTGGAATCGTAAAAAACGCCGGAAACGTCCCACAGGCCGGGCTTGAGCAGGTAGGAATGGACGGATTGATCAATCATATGTTTCCTTTTTGATCCAACGGGTCAATAGGCGCCTCAGAACCAGCGTTAAAACCAGAGGCGGCCGTCAGGCGGCGGAACCACTCGTCGCGCGCCCTTAGACGAGGCCAGCCGTCTTCAAGTCGGCGCAATAAGAGGGCCTGACGGCTGAAGGCGTCTTCAAGCCGGGTTTCGGAAAGCCGGCCCCGCGCCACGGCTTCCGCCAGGCCGCGGCGGCATTCGTCAATATAATCAGCCCGGCGGCAAACCAGGAGAAAATCATGCCCGGCCCGCACGGCCCGCACGGCCGCTTCGCCGATAGGCTGATTTTTCAGCGCCCCCATTTCCAGATCGTCGGTCAGGACAGGCCCCTGGAAGCCGAGGTCTTTTTTCAAAAGCCCCACGATCCGCTCTGAAAAAGTGGCGGGATATTCCGCGTCCAGGGCGGGATAAAGGGCATGGGTCGTCATGACGGCCGGAAGATCGCGGACGATCAGGCGACGGAAAGGCTCGACGTCCACCAACATCAGACGGTCTCCGGGGACGGCGATGACCGGCAGGTCCTGATGGGGATCGACGGCCGCCGAACCCAGCCCCGGAAAATGTTTGGCGCAGCTTAAAACGCCGCAACGCCGGCAGGCATCGACAAAAGCCAGGCCAAAATTCGCGACCGTCTCAGGGTCGTCGCCGTAACTGCGGGAGCCGACGAAAGCCGAAAGCGGCGAAGAAACGTCCGCCACCGGCGCGAAGTTGAAATTAAAGCCCGTCGCCGCCAGTTCGGCGGCGGCCCGCTCAATCAGCTCCCCCATTTCCGAAGCGGTCAGCCCGGCGGCCAGTTCCGAAGCCGGCGGTACGGCCGTATAGGGCGGCGGCAGGCGCTGCACCGTGCCGCCTTCATGGTCTATGGCGACCAAAAGAGGGCGGCCCGTCAAACTCAGGCTCAGGCCGGAAGCTTTTTCTATAAGCCGCCGCAGACGCGCCGGGCCGTCAGGTTCAGGATAGTTGCGGCGAAAAAAAACCAGCCCGGCCGGGCGAACCGCCGTGATCAGAGTCTCCAGCTCCGGAGAAAAATCAACGCCCTCAAAGCCCACAATCAACAGACGGCCCGCCGCCTCGTTCAGCCATGGGCTGTCAGCCCGATGATCAACGTCGCTTCCTATGGTTTTACTCACGCCCATGCTTTAAATTATATACCTAATCCCCAAATGTATCAACCAGGGCTTCGCCCTCCCCGACGCTTCATCTCCGCAGTTTTGTGCTATAATTGCAGATCTGGACATTAGGCCGACCGGAGGCGACAGTCCCCTAAAAATATTGAAAAATCGCCTTTTCAAGATTTTCTCTTCAAGTAAATTCGCCTCATTATATTCTATAATCTCCCGCGCATAGCGCGCGACTTGAACTGGAGAAAAAAATGGGCCGTTTTGTCCTTCTGTGGGTTATGATGATGATGATGATGATGATGATGATGCCGGCCGCTCCGGTCTGGGCTTTCAACTTTGACCAATATCAGCCAGGCGACCTGGACGCGGTTTGGAACGATGCCCGCTTTGAAGGGGAAGACTCGGAGGGTCTCGTCATTTTTCAACCTCAAAAACTGCGCCTGGAAGCCAGGCTAAACCGCCAGGCTTATCCTTGCCCGACCGGCGTGATGAAAACCGCCCTGACCATGCTCGGCCTGCCGCCTGAGGCGCTGACGGAAATGCCTATCAGCCGCTGCCTGGAGGTCAGCGCCCCTTCCGGCCGACCGGTCGTCTTGTATATCCAGGATGTCCTGGCGGAGCCCTTGAGCCGGGAAATACCCTCCGGCGGCCGGATAATTCTGTTCTGCGACTATATTTTCCGGAGTTCCAGGGGGCCGGGCCTCCTGCTCAATGAATTTCAGGCTCTCCCGGCCCAGCCGTAAAAAGACGGTTGTTCCGGCGCCAGGCTTAAAAAGCGAGGCAAGTTAAAAGACCATGGAAGTGCCCATTTTAAAAATACCCTTCGACTCTTCCGACGTGAAAACCATCTGCGGCCGGCTGGAAAAAATGCTTCTGGAAGGCCAGTTGGCCATGGGGGAACAGGTTCGGGCCTTCGAGGCGGAATTCGCCGCTTTTTGCGGAACCCCGCTGGCCCTGGGCTGCGCCAACGGCACCGCCGCGCTGGAACTCATCGCCCGAGGGCTTGATCTGGAAGGCGCTTCAGTCGCCGTGCCGGCCAACACCTTCATGGCCACGGCCCTGGCCCCGATAGCCGCCGGGGCGCGCGTCATTCTGGTGGATTGCGATCCGGTCTATTTTCAAATGTGCCCGATCGACCTGGCCCGCAAAATACGGCCCGACACCAGGGCCGTGTTCCTGACGCACATCGGAGGCTTTATTTCTCCGGACTGGCGACGCATCAGGGCCATAGCCGAGCAAAACGGCGCCGCCTTCATCGAAGACGCGGCCCACGCCCATGGCGCGGAAACGCCTGAAGGGCGGGCCGGCAGCCTTGGCCGGGCCGGGGCTTTTTCCTTTTTCCCTACCAAGGTGCTGACCACGGCGGAAGGAGGCATGGTCGTCACGGCCGACCAGGCCCTCTACGAACGCCTTCTGGCCCTGCGCCAGCACGGGCAGGCCCGGCCCGGCAGCAACATTCACCAGAGCTTCGGCCTCAACTACCGCCCCTCCGAAATACACGCCCTCCTGGGTCTGGCCATGATGGCCAAAGCCGACCGGATACTGGCCGCCCGCCGTCGGGCCGCGCGGCTCTATGACGAACTCCTGAGCGGTTCGGAAATAAGCCCGGTGCTCCCTCCGCCGGGGCAGAAGCCGGCCTATTACAAATACATGGCCCTTTTGCCGGAGAAGGCGGAGAGGGCGGCCCTGAAAACGCGGCTTCGCGAAGAGTTCAGGATCAGCCTGCCGGGCGAAGTCTACAGCCTGCCGGGGCATGAACAGCCGCTCTGGCGCAACCGCCCGCAATATCTGGCCGCCCCGCCGGCGCCGCTGCCCGTGACCTCCATGGTCGCCGCGCGCCAGATCTGCCTGCCGCTTTACCCGGAAATAACTGAAGAGGCCCAGCGCTATGTGACGGAAAGCCTAATGCGCGTTCTGCGGGAGGCCGGCTCATGAAAGGGCGCCGGAGGCCGGGCGCCCGGCGCGGCGATGAAGCCGCCGGCGCAACCCCCCTGCCCCGCCCCGCCGCCGGCCCCCCGGCCGGAGACGAAACGGGGCGACCGACCGGGCCGGGCCGCTCAAGCAGCCTTTGGCGGGCCGGGGCGGCCGCCGCTTTAGCCCTGTGGCTGGCGACGGCGGCCGGGGCAGACGCCCAGACCGCCGGCGGCGCCCCGCCTCTGCCGCCGGGGCAGGATCGGCTTGCCGACGAGGCTTCCGCGCCGCCGGTCGGGCCCGGCCCGACCCAAGCGGCGACGTCCGGCCCGCCCGCCCAACCGGCCGCCGCCACGGATCCACGGCGCTATTACCTCAAGCTTGACGAAGCCGGCTGGGGCGCCGCCCTGGACGAGGCCGCCGAAGGCCTTCTGGCCCGCTACCGTCTCTGGCAATATGCCCCGTTTCACTCGGAGGACCTGCCGGAGTGGTGTTTGGATTTATTCGACCGAGTGGACAGGCGCGTCGGGGAATTTGCCGAAGCTCAGCCCCAGACGGGCGAGGCCGAGCTGAACCAGTGGGAAAGACTGTGGCTGCGGGAAGAGTTGAACGAGAAGATCAGCGGCTTGGCCGTGGACGGGGACGACTATTACGTCACTTTGGCCGCGGCCGGCCCGGACCGGGGCGAGGGCGGGGAATGGACGGAACTGCCGACGGCCCGGCCGGAAGACCAGCCCCCCGCGCCGGAAGCCGCCGCCGCGGCCCCGCCCGCCGCCGGCCCGGACGAACAGGCCCGTTACGACCTGATGATGCGGGCCTGGCGACGCTGACCGCCCGCCCCAACTTCAGCTTTACCTGATGAAAAAATCGTCTTAAACTCGACTTTAGTTAAAGTTTCCCCCTGAACGGCCGATATATATAGTGAGGAATAAAGCCGCCGTTTGGGAAAGGGGGCGCCCATGCTGATACATCCTGAAGTGTACGCCTGGCTTAACCGTCAGAGCAACCCCGAAATTAAAGAGGGCAAAAGGAAACCGCTGGTTACCCGGGGAACCGAAATCAACAAAGGCGGCTCCGAAAAGGCCAGGGAAACGCGGCAATACGCCGCCGACGCGGCGGAGCGTGAAGACGAAGTCGAATATCTCAACGACAAATCGTCCAACCTCAACTTTTACGCCTGAGTTCAATTCAGCCTCTTCGCATTTCGAGCGTATGAAAAAATGGACCAGAATGCGCAACCGTTCGAGCGGAGGTTTATGGACGTCCTCAAGGATATCCCGAATTGCCTCGGCGGTCTTTTGCCATTCAAGGGCCTCATGCTGTAGCCTCCACATGGGCAAAAGGGCCTTATGCTGTTCAAATCAGAGCCCCCGCCCGGCTGGAGGCCGAAAAATATGCCGGGGGCAGCTTTGCGCGCAGGCCTGGCCGCAGTCGGCCGCGTAATTCAGGCAGAGGCTCTGATTGATGATCATGGCCCCGACCGGGGCGGGACGGCTGACGGCGCCGGCTGGGCAGGCCTTGCGGCAACGGCCGCAGCCCAGGCAGGAGCGGTCGCAGAAAGCCGCGTTTTTCTTCAAGCCCTCTTCGGCCGCGCAGGGCACGAAGACCCTGGAAGCGGCCGGGATCAGCACGATCAAATTTTTGGGGCAGGCGCTCAGGCAGAGCCCGCAGCCCCGGCAGAGGCCGGGATCGAACACGGGGAAGGCCGGGCCGGACGCTCCGGCCCGCCCCTCCAGACTGACGGCTTTATGGGGGCAGACGCGAACGCAGTCGCCCAGGGCCAGGCAGCCGTAGGGGCAGGCCAGCGGGCCGCCGTCGTGCTCGGCGGCGATGCGGCAGCTTTCAAGGCCGCGATAGCGAGACAGACGCGGGGCCAGGCCGCCATGCCCGCACTTGAGGCGCGCTTTGAAGGCCGGGGCCGCCGGGCCGGCCGTCGCCGCGGGTTTCGGGGCCGCCTTTTTAGCCGCCGGGGCTGAAGCCGGGCGGCCCGGGGCGGGCAGCGCGGCCAGAGGCGCGAACAGGGCCAGGGCCAGATAGGCGAGAATTTCCGTGGGCATGTCGCTCACGCGGGTCATAAACGGCGACGGAAAGAAAATCAGAAGCGCCAGAGTCCCGGCCGCGCACCAGCCCAACTGTATGGCGGACCGGGCCAGAAACGGGGCCACTAAGAAGGCCGGCAAGGCCAGAGACGAGGCCCGGGCCGCCATGGGGCAGCCGGCTGAAAGAAAATCCCGGCCGTATGGAGATGAAAAAACGGCCGCGAAAACGGCCGC
>JAISRV010000368.1 GCA_031273445.1 Candidatus Adiutrix sp.
CTGCGCGGCGACTATCTGGCCATCGTGACCCTGGGCTTCGGCGAAATCGTCCGCCTGGCGCTTTTAAACATGGACAACCTCACCATGGGGCCGCGCGGCGTCAGCAACATCGGCCAGCCCGGCTTCTTCGGCCTCAACCTCAACCAGAGCCTCAGGCCCGTTTTATTGCAATGGCTGCCCATGGATCCCAACATGGATCTTAACAAGGCCTTCCTATTGGCGATCATGGCGGCGGTGGTGGTCGTCACCATCATGGCCGTCTTCAGGCTGGAAAACTCCCGCCTCGGCCGCGCCTGGCTGGCCCTGCGCGAAGATGAAATCGCCTGCCAGGCCATGGGCATCGACCGCACCAGGGCCAAGTTGACCGCCTTCGCCCTGGGGGCCACCTGGGCGGGCCTGGCCGGCGTGGTTTTCGCCGCCCAGGTCACTTTCATCAACCCTTCCAGTTTCACCTTCATGCAGTCGGTCATGATCCTTTCCATTGTGGTGCTGGGCGGCATGGGCTCCATCCCCGGGGTCATCATCGGCGCGATGGTGCTGATTCTGCTGCCGGAGTATCTGCGGGCCTTTTCCGACTATCGTATGCTTATTTTCGGCGCCCTGATGGTGCTGATGATGGTTTTTCGCCCCGGCGGGCTCATTCAGAGCGTGCGCGAGTTTTACGTTTATAAGCCGGCTGAAGACCGCGGCGCGGCGGACGGCCCGGAAGCGGAGACGGAGCAATGACTGTCGATGCCCCGCGCCGGCCCATTATTGAAACCAGAAATCTCTCCATGGTTTTCGGGGGCCTGGTGGCTCTTGACGAAGTAAATTTTACCGTGGAGGAAGGCTCGATCACGGCCCTTATCGGGCCCAACGGCGCCGGCAAGACCACTTTTTTCAACTGCTTGACCGGCCTTTACGCCCCCACTCGCGGCTCTATCGTCTTCACCCCGCCCCAGGGGCGCGAGGGCCTAGGCGAGAGCCGCCTCAAGAGCGCCCTGCGCCGGGCGCTCTCTCTGGCCCCCTCTTCCGCCCAGGCCGGGGACGCGCAAGAGGGCCGGAGGGTGCGGCTCCGGGGCTTGCGGCCAGACCGGGTCACCGCTTTGGGGTTGGCTCGTACTTTTCAGAACATCAGGCTTTTCAACAACCTCACCGTTCTGGAAAACGTGCTCATCGGCTGCCACTGCCGCATGAAGGCCGGGGTTTTCGGCGCCCTTTTGCGCGACAGGAAAACCATGGCCGAAGAAAGGGCCATGGCTGAATTCAGCTACCGACTGCTGGAAACATACGGCCTGGCCGGCGCGGCCAATGATCTGGCCAAAAATTTGCCCTACGGCGACCAGAGACGTCTGGAAATCGTCCGCGCCCTGGCCACCAGGCCGGCGCTCTTGCTTTTGGACGAGCCGGCCGCGGGCCTGAACATCAGCGAGACGCGCGAACTGGAAAAGCTTATTCAGAAAATAAGGGCGAGGGAAAAGCTGTCCGTTCTCCTGATTGAGCATGATATGAGTCTGGTTATGAGCATCTCTGAAAAAATATACGTGATGGAGTATGGACGGCTGATCGCGCAAGGCACGGCCGAGGAAATCAGGCGCGACCCCGGCGTGGTCAAAGCTTACCTCGGGGAGGAATAAAAAATGCTGGCGCTGGCGGGAGTGCATACTTATTACGGCAATATCGAGGCCTTGAAGGGCATTGATCTGGAAGTGAAAGAAGGGGAGATCGTCGCCCTTCTGGGCGCCAACGGCGCCGGCAAAACCACGGCCCTGTCTTCAATTTCAGGTCTGGTTCCGCCCAAGCGGGGCCGCATCAGGTTTCGCGGCGAAGACATCACCGGGCGAAGCCCGGAAGCCATAGTCGCCGAAGGCATTATCCAGGCGCCTGAAGGGCGTCGCATTTTTCCGGATCTGACGGTCATGGAAAACCTGAAGATGGGCGCCTATCTTCGGCGCGACAAAAAAGGCGTGGAAGACGACCTGGAATACGTGACCAGCCTTTTCCCCATCCTGGCCAAGCGGGCGGGGCAGAGCGGCGGCACTCTTTCCGGCGGCGAACAGCAGATGCTGGCTATTTCGCGCGCCCTTATGGGCCGGCCGAAAATGCTTCTTCTGGACGAACCGTCGCTGGGGCTGGCGCCCTTGATTATACGGAACATATTTGATATAATCCGGCAGATTAATATTGAACAGGGAGTCGCCATACTCCTGGTGGAGCAGAACGCCAACCTGGCCCTGCGGGTGGCCCACCGCGCTTATATATTAACCACAGGGGCCATCACTTTGAGCGGCGTGGCCGATGATCTTCTGGCCGACGAAGGCGTGCGCAAAGCTTATCTAGGCGGCTGAAGGTCATCCCGGCGGCCGCGATGGCCTTTAGGCCCCATCCGGGGAGAAGTCCTTGGTTTTTCCTCACGGGGCAAAATTGTCTTGAGTCGGCGTTTCACGTCGTCGAACCAGGCTTTTAAGTTAAGCCCTTATTTCAGGCCATGCCGGGTATGCAGGCGACACAGGAGTTGTTATGATTAAAAAAAGTTTGCCGGCTCTGACCCTGGCCGCGGCCATGCTGGCCCTGGGCGCCGCTTTTGCCGCCGCCCAGGCTTCGTTCGATCAGATTCCGGCCGCCGTTCTGGAGCGAATGGCCAAAGAACCGCCGCTGACGCAAGCCGATGTGGACGCCTATATCAAGATATTGCCCGATATGGGCAAGGTCATGGCCGATTCCGCCGCGCTCGTCAAACTCTATGAAAGCGTCGGCTTGACCGAAAGCCGCTTCTCCGTCGTCGTGCCCAAAATCTCCTTCGCCCTGGTTGAGGCTCAAGCCGGCGACGCCGTCGATTACGAGACCCTCCCGGAATTTTTACGCCCCTCCGCCGCTGATGTGACTCTGGTGAAAAAAAATTCCGAGGCCGTGCAAAAAGCCCTGGAGGCCATGAAGAAAAACATGACCGCGCAATAGCCTTTCGTCCGCCGCGTCTTGAGGGGCCTGTATTTAGGCGCCCGCGAAGGGTCAAAAGCCTGTCCAGGGTTCACCGGCTTTCAGCCTTATATAGACCCGGCTATTGAACATCGCCACGCCTCGGCGGCAAAACTATTGCGATTTCGGGCTTTGACGAAATCACGCTTGATTATGTTTATTCGGCGAGTCAATATGCCGGCGGTCTGAAAGCGAGGCGTCCGTGGTCAAGGTCAAACTGTTTTTCGGCCTGGCTTTCATTGTTCTGAGTCAGAGCGCCGCCGCCTTCGCCCAGGCGGATATAGACCTGGCCATGAGTCATGAAGGCCCTCTGACTCAGGCTGACGTCGACGCCTATGTCTATCTGGCGCCCAGGCTCTCCAGTGAAGAGGCGCGCAATCGGGCGGCGGCCTTAAAGCTGTTGGCTGAAGTCAACCTGACCAAGGCGAGAGCCGCCTATATCGCCCTCAAAATTCCCGTCGCCCAGGCCATGGTCATGGGAGTTCTGAACGCTGAAGGGCTGGAGAAAAACGATGTGCCGCCCTACCTCAGACCAGGCGCCGCTGAACTCGCCCTGGTCGCCGACAACCTCCAGACTCTGCTGCAAGCCCAGCGCGTAGCCGGCGCGGCGCGGCGGCATGAACCTTGAAGCTTGACCCGGAGGTTGGGGCCGACGCCGGCCTCGCCGCAGAGTTCTCATATAATGAGCGGCCGTGCGGCAAGGCCTAATGCCGGATGCCTCTAAACGTCGCCGGATCGCCTCTTTTGCCGCCGGTCTCTGCCGGACGAAATAGCGTTAAGTATTAGGGTATTGAGCGGAATCTTCGCCTGAAAAACGTGTTTTTCAGGCGACGGCGGTCCATTTGGGTTTTGCGGCGCCGGCTTTGGCGGGTTCGCGTTGCGGAATATTATTTATATGGCAAGGTATTGCATATGATCATAAAAAATGTTTTTGGGGTTTTGGGGCCGCTTTTAGTCCTGCTGGCCTTTCTGCCTGTTTCCGCCGCCGCGCAGAACCGGGATAAAGCCATGATAGAGGAGCAGCTTCGGCGCGTCATGGCCAAAGAAGCCCCTCTCTCTGAGGCCGACGTCAAAATTTATCTGGAAAACATCAAGCCTATTTTTCGGTTGAGCCGCAATCCCGCTCTCCAGAAGGAAACTATCGCCGCCATCGGGCGGTGGAGCGAAAACCGTTTCGCCTATGTCGCCGTTAAAATGGCTGTGGGCATGTCGATGTTGATCAGGCCCGATGACCCCCGCAACGCCGCCGCGCCGGATTTCGCCAAGCCGACGGCCGGAGAGATGGAGCTGATCAGAGGCTACCGGGACGAACTGCTTCGGGCGGCGGAGTCGGCTTCGCGCTGATTTTTCGATCCGCCGGCCGCCTCCCGGCGGCCCGCAGGCTGGATAAAACGTGACGGATTTGTTCACAGTAAAACCGCCGCCGCCTTTGGCCGAGGCGTTGCGCCCGGCCAGCCTCGACGAGGTGGTCGGTCAGACCCATCTTCTGGGGCCGGGCCGGCCTTTGCGTCTGGCTTTTGAGTCGGGGCAACTGCAGTCGATGATTTTGTGGGGGCCGCCCGGAGTGGGCAAGACGACTCTGGCCCGGCTGACCGCCCAGGCCGAAGGGCGCGAGTTCATTTCTCTTTCGGCCGTTTTTTCCGGCGTCAAGGATATTCGCGCCTCCATGGAAATGGCCGAGCGGAATCTGGGCTGGGGCAAGCGGACCATATTGTTCATCGACGAGATTCACCGCTTCAACAAGTCCCAGCAGGACGCCCTGTTGCCCTACGCCGAATCGGGTCTGGTGACTCTGATAGGGGCCACCACGGAAAATCCGTCGTTTGAAGTCAATTCGGCCCTCCTGTCGCGGACGCGGGTTTACGTGTTGAAGCCGCTTTCAGACGAAGAGTTGGGGCAGCTTTTAGAGAGAGCGCAAAAAAGCGCGCTCATAGGCCTGACCTTTGAAGATGAGGCGGCCAAAGCCCTGGTGGGACATGCGGACGGCGACGCCCGCCGTTTATTGAATCTTCTGGAGCAGTGCCGCGACATGGCCGGGGC
>JAISRV010000223.1 GCA_031273445.1 Candidatus Adiutrix sp.
TTGACCTTCATTCCTTTCAGCCAGGTCTACGGCCTGGCCCTGGAACGCAACGAAAAATTCCGCCGCCGCAAAGACGATCTGGCCGAAGGGCGCGGCGATATAGACATCTGGGAAGGGCATTTTTTCAGCCACCCCTCTTTCACCAGTCTTTTCGAATCAATAGTGCTGGAACTGGCCGGCCGCGGCGACGTCATCATGGTCGGCGCCGCCATCCAGGCCGTTCTGCGCCCCTTCCCGGGCATTGGCCTGGTCTATGTCCACGCGCCCCTGGAAGTGCGGGTAAAACGTTTTATGGATCTCAATCAGATCACTCTGATGGAAGCCAACCAAACCATCAAATGGTGGGATCAACGCCGCCGGGCTCTGTTTGAAATAAGCTCCATTTTTGAAAACACGGCCGGCTTCGACGCCTATGACCTGACCATCAACACCGACCGCGTCTCTATTTCCGCCGCCAGCCGCCTGTTGCAGACCATGTTGCAGGAACTTCCGGCGCCGCCCGACCCCTCCGCCTGGCAGGCCCGCTTGAAAAGGCTGGCCCTGGCCCGGAGGGTGGAATGTTCGGTGCGGGAAGCCGGCGCCGCTCTGGGGCTGGCGCCGCTGGAGGTTCATCCCGACGAAGACGATGAAAAGGCCCTGAAGCTCACCGGCTTTGTGCACAGCGCCGACGACGAGGCCGAAGCCTTGCGGCAGGCGCGAAATTCAAGCGAAGGCCATGAAATCAAGTCGTATCTGAAGCTGTTGCAGCTGCACGGCGATCTGATGCCGCCGCATTGCTGGAAGGAGGATCAATGAACCCCGTCATTGACGCCCATGTCCACCTGACGCCGCCTGAAATAGCCGGGAACCGGCCGCGTTTTTTAAACGGCGAAGGCGCCTGGGCCGCCCTGTATCACGACCCCAAAGCCCGCATGGCCTCTACGGGCGAGCTTCTGGCCACGATGGACGAAGAAGGCGTGGACAAAGCCGTGGTCATGGGCTTCCCCTGGTCTAACGAAGATACGGCCAGGCGCCACAACGAGTGGCTGCTGAACGAGGCGGCCAGGCTTCCGGAGCGCCTCATCCCTCTGGCCGCTTTTGATGTGCTGGCCCCCTGGGCTCCGCGCCATGCCGAGGCCATGCTGGACTCAGGCATGGCCGGCTTGGGGGAGCTGGCTCTCTATGACCGCGGTTTCGGCCGGGACGAATTGGACGTTCTGGCTGACCTGGGCCGTCTGTGCCGCGAGCGAGACAAGTTTTTGATGGTGCACGTCAACGAGCCCATCGGGCACAAATACCCGGGGAAAGCCCCGCTGGAAATAAGCCAGATTTATGAGCTGACGCGGCGCTGTCAGGGCGTGCGCCTGCTTTTGGCGCATTTCGGCGGAGGTCTGCCTTTTCTGGCCTCGCTAAAAAAAGAAGTGAAAGAGGCTCTGGCCCTGGTGCGTTTCGATACGGCGGCCATGCCCTTTCTTTTCGACCCGGCGGCTTTGCCGATGGCTCTGCATATTCTGCCGGCCCATTATTTTCTCCTGGGCACCGACTATCCGCTTCTGAAGCCGGCCCGCTACCGCAAATACCTGGAGGCGGCCGGCTTGGATGAAGGCGGCACGGCCCAGATCATGGGACTGGCCGCTCGCGATTTTTTAAAAATATGAATATTGACTCGCCGGACAAGCATACTAAAAATCTCGCCTGGCTCAAGGTCGTCGTTCATCACCCGCCGTGCGCGGCCGACGCCCTGTCGTCTCTTCTGTTCGCCGAAGGCGCGGCCGGAATATGGGAGGACACGCCGGACGCCCGGGGTCGCCAGGTGACCAAGGCCGGCTTCGCGCCGTCTGAAGCCGGACGCCTGGCCGGCCTTCTGCCGGCGATGGTCGCCAACCTGGCTGAGGCCTTTGCGGAGCCTGTCGGCGAATTCGACTTCCATTTGGCGGAGGAGACAGATCAGAACTGGGCCGAAAAATGGAAAGAAGGGCTGGAACCCATCGTCGTGGCCGGGCGCCTGATCATCGCCCCGACCTGGAGCCCGACGGCCGACCTGCGCCGAAAATACGGCGATGGGCCTGTTTTGCGGCTGGATCCGGGCCTGGCCTTCGGCAGCGGCCATCACGCCTCCACCTTTCTTTGCCTGTACGCGCTGACCGCCCTGGCGCCGGCGGCCCGCCGCATTCTCGACGTCGGCGCCGGCAGCGGCATTCTGTCTTTGGCCGCGGCGGCCCTGACTGGTGAAGCCGAAATAGTCGGGATCGACAACGACCCTGAAACCATCAGCGTGGCCGCGGCGAATGCGGAGCTGAATCAGTTGGCCGGGCGGCTTGATTTCAGCGCCCGCGCCTTGAGCGAGTTAAGGCCGTCTTTTGACCTGATCGCGGCCAACATTACCCTGAACCCGCTTCTGGAGCTGGCCCCGGCCATCACTTTTCTGGCCGGGAACCGGGGCCGGCTGATCCTCTCCGGCCTTTTGGAAAGCCAGGCCGGGGAAGCCGTCGCCGTTTATGCGGCGCACGGCTGGGGCTTGGAACGGCGCTTAAGCCGCGAAGGCTGGGCCGCCCTGATTTTCGTGAAAGGGCGGGGCGCGGCGGCCCGGCGACAGCCGTGAGCCTTCATATGAGCCTTCATATGAGAACTATCCGCCTGGCCCTTTCGTCTCTGGCCGTTCCGCCGCGCCCGGGCGAGGAGGTTTCGCTCCCCCGGGATCAGGCGCGTCACGGAGCCTTGGTGTTGCGGCTGAAAGAAGGCGACCCGCTGGAGCTGACCTCGCCCCTGGGGCTGGCTTCGGCCGTGGTCGCCGCCGTCGCCGTCAAGCCCGGCGGCGCCCGTCTGAGCGTGCGCCTCACCGGCCCCTGGGTCGGCGAAGCGGCCGCGGCCGGCCCGAAACTGGCCCTGGCCCTGATTCAGAATCAGCGTTTCGACTGGGCTTTGGAGAAAGCGACGGAATTGGGCGCGGCCCGGCTGTCGCCGCTGATAACGGAGCGCACCAAAGGGAGCGCCGCGGCGCAGGCCGCCGGGCGCCAGGCCCGCTGGCGGCGTCTGGCGGAAGAAGCCCGCAAGCAGTGCGGCCGCCAGACCCCGCTTGAGGTCACGGCCCCGCTTACCTTGGAGGAATTGATGGCCGGGCCGGAAGCCGGCCTGTTTTTAAGCCCGGGAGGCCTCGCGGAACTTCCCGCCGGACGGGCCGACTCGCCGCTTTTGGCGGTGGGCCCGGAGGGCGGCTTCAGCCCCGCCGAGGAAACGGCTCTTCTGGCCGCCGGCTTTCTGCCCTGGCGCCTGGGGCCGATTATTCTGCGGGCGGAAACAGCCGCTCTCGCCGCTCTCGCCCGCCTCTCCGCGCCGCGGCCAAGCTAAAAATATGCTTTTATGATTCCGCGGCTAACCTGGGAGAGCTGATGCGTAAAAACAAAAAATCAGGGCGCGCGCTAATCTTTTATTGTCTGCTTGGGCTGTCGCTGATTTGGCTATGCCAGGCTTGCAAACTGTCGCCCGGGTCCGGCGCCTCGCCGGCCTCTCCCGGCCAGGCCGAGACGCCGGCGCGACCGGCCGCGGGAGCTCCTTCGGCGCCGGCTCAAACCGGGGAAGACTATTTTAAAGCCGGCCGCTACGCCGAAGCCTACAGGGCTTTTCTGCCTAGAATACAGGCCGGCGACCTGGCCGCCGTATACTATGTCCTGGTCATTCGCCGCAACGCCTTGGACGGCCGGCCGGCCGACCTGGCCGAACTGGCGGCTCTGCGGCAGATACTGGCTCTGCGCGCCGAAGTCATGCGCGCGGCCCTCAAAAAAGGCGCCTTGGCGCCTGAAACCGAAGGGGTCTATCGAACCGCCCTGGCCGAACTGGCCTACTTCGGCCTTGACGATCTGAACGTCTGGCCGCCTCCGCCCCGGCCGGATTCCAAAGAAGTCAGAGCCAGAGTCCGCGCCGCCCAGGCTCTGGTCGCCCCGGCGGTTTTCGCCAGATTTGCCCCGGCCCTTAATTTCATGGCCCGCCTCGCCTGGGAACCGGTCAACGACCACTCGGTTCAAGTCTTCGTTTACACCTCCAGGGCCGCCGCCGCCGGCGACCGTATGGCCATGGGCAACCTCGCCTGGCTCTATCGCGACGGCATTGGAACCGGGAAAGACGACTTGCGGGCCGCCCACTGGGCCCGCGAAAGCGCCGCCGCCGCGCCGCCGGTGGCGCGCGGCCTCAATGAAGCGGGTTGTGCCTATGAAAGCGGACGCGGCGTCACCGCGAGCCTGGGCGAGGCCCAAGTCTGGTATGAAAAAAGCGCGGCTCAGGGTCATCCCGCCGGTCAGGCCAACCTTGAGCGCCTGCGGAACGACAGCCGGGAGCCGCCGGTTCTGGACAACTTGATCATGTTTTAGCCTCCTGTTGCAGCTGTGGTTGAAACTGATGTTTAGCGAAACAAAATGATATGGTTAATTGTATGGCTCCCACTGGAAAAGGTCAGCGAAAATCAGTAAAATATAAAGTAATACTAACTATTTTAATTGTTTTATTAATATTATTGGCTTATAGCCATTTATCGAATTATAGGGTAAATCAATCGAAAGATCAGGCTTTACGAACGGAAAAAGATTTATACGCGGCAAACAAATATTACTTTTCGATCATTCTGGATTTGGATAGTGACGGCGTGGAAACGGCGGGTTTGGAAGCCGGGGTTTACTTTGATCACGACGGCAACCGTTTCGCCGAGAAAATGGGCTGGGTTGGCTCTGACGACGCCATCTTGGCGCGGGATCTCAACGGCAATGGGCAGATTGACGACGGCGGCGAGATGTTCGGCAACAACGCCATTTTGGCCAACGGCCAGAAAGCGGCCAGTGGTTTTGAAGCCCTGGCGGAACTGGATGCCAACGGCGACGGCGTGGTGGATCAGAACGACGAAGGCTTTTCAATTTTAAAATTGTGGCGTGACGCCAACGGCAACGGCACGGTGGAAGAAGGCGAACTGCTGACCTTGACCGAGGCCGGGGCGGCGAGTTTGAACGTGGCTTACAGCCGGCGGAATTACACCGACGAAAACGGCAATGAGCACCGGCAGGGCGGTTCCTTCACCCGCGAGGACGGCTCCACGGGCCAGATGGCGGACGTCTGGCTCAAAAACGAATTGGCGGACAGCCGGTATCTGGACAAAATAGAGGTGAGCGAGGCGATCGCGGCCCTGCCGAAACTGAGAAGCTACGGCCAAGTTGCCGATTTATGGCAGGTCATGGCCAGAGATGAAGGCGGCGCCCTGCAAACCCTCTTGGAAGAGTTCGCCGACTCCGATCCGCAGACGGCCAAAAACCTGGTCTGGGACATTATCTTCGCCTGGACCGGGGTGACGGAACTTGACCCCGGCTCTCGCGGCCCCAACATCGGCGACGCCCGCAAGCTTTACGCCATGGAAAGACTGTGGGGCCAGGATTTCTTGTCGCTCGACGGTAATGGGGTCTACCACCGCGAACCTCACGCCATAGACAGCGTGGAGCTTAAAAAAGCGTTTGCCGACTGGGAGCAAAAAATATTGTCGTATTTGCTGCTCAATAATCAGTATGCCGATCTGTATGCCCTGGTCGTCCGGGGCAGCCGGGCGCGGCAAGCCGGGGCGAGCGAGGCGGAGGCCCTAAGCCCGCTATTGGAAGCGTTCGGCGATTTATATGCCAGCGGGCTGGAAGCCGACCGCAGCAGAATAAGCGATTTTATGGCCACGCTCAAAGTCTATGACTCCAGAGGCTTGGCTTGCGTGGAAGCGCTTAAGTCCTATTACATTAAGACAAAACCCGCTGACGAATTTTCCGATTTCGACACGCTGATCCACGGCGGCGGGGACGACGTCCCAATGTAAAATGTAAGTTGAGGGGTGGTCCAATGACTTATTTTGCGCTTTTTTATAATCCTTTTTTGTAATGCTCTTGCCCTGCTCAAAATTGTCCTCCTTCGCTTTCAGTTGATTTTCCGTCAGGCTGAACAGCAATGCCCCGCTCTCCCTCAAAAACAGCTTGACAAATGGGGAGCCCCGCATATATATTGTAACTAAAGTTAAATCATATTTTCACGGCAAATGCTTGACTGCTTGACGTCTCTTTTTTAGCGGTGTTGGGGCATCAGTGCGAACTGGCAGCCCGCAAAAAAATTTCGTGAGGTCAGCGGCGTCAAGCCCCCTTTGAGGGGGCCATGCCTTTACAAGCCGCCGGTTCTGCCGGAGGCATTTGACTTGGCGTCAAATCGTGGCTAACCCCCGACCTCGCCAGTTTAACGCGTTTATTTAAGGTATCTGCCTGATGCTGAAAAACACTGCGATTATATATGGTCAGCCTGAATCTCTTCGTCCCTGCTTCGGGGCCATAGTTGGCACGATTAGTGCTCTCTCTCTCTCTCTCTCTCTCTCTCTCTCTCTCTCTCTCTCTCTCTCTCTCTCTCTCTCTCTAACTAACTATTTAACTATTTTCCGTTTAAATCTTTTTTTATTCCATTCGCGGTCTGAAGCCCTAAAATTCATATTCCGTCCGTTTTTTGCGGCCCAGCTCGTCGCCGTCCTGGGCGGAGGCGGTTCTTTTGGCCTTTCGGCTGGTCGGGGTTGGTCGCAGCCAAGCCAAAAACGCGAATTTTTGTCGTCCGGGATTTGCATATTTAATCGCTGGCTCTGTATTATCCGCGCTTTTTTAGCGCATCGCGACATATTATTGATTAAGGAGGTTTCAGGCACATGAAGAACCTTAAGACATCGGGCGAATGTATTTTATCTGTATGCGCCATCGGCCGAGGCAAGCCGGAACTGCCTTTGTCCAGAAATTTGATTACGGCTTTTTTCGGCGGGGCCTATATCGGACTCGGCGGGCTTCTGGCGATCAAGGTCGCGGCCTCCATGCCCCTGGAATATTGGGGCGGGCTGCAAAAACTCGTTTTCGGCGGCGTCTTCCCGGTAGGCCTTTTGCTGGTTCTGGTGGCCGGGGCGGATTTGTTCACGGGCAACTGCATGTATATGCCGGCGGCCGTGCTGCATGGAAAAACCGGCTGGCGCGGGCTGATGAGAGTCTGGATTATTTCATACGGCGGCAACTTCGTCGGCGGACTGGTTGTGGCTTTTTTCCTGGGATATTCGACCGGAGTCATGTTTGACGTCGGCTCGGACGGCTTCATGCCGCTGGCGGCTTATAGCGTAAAACTCGCCAACGACAAGTGCGCCCTGGCTTTCGAGACCGCCTTTTTGCGCGGGGTCGGGTGCAACTGGCTGGTTTGCCTGGCTATTTATATGGCCCTGGCCGCTGAGGACGGGGTCTCCAAAGCCATCTTGCTCTGGCCTCCGGTCACCGCCTTCGTGGCCTTGGGCTTTGAACACAGCATCGCCAATATGACTTTTATTCCCCTGGGCCTTCTGATCGGCTCGTCTGAAATTTATATTAATAGTTCGGCGCAGCTACCGGCGCTTTCCGCCGATTTATACGGGTTGTTGGTCGCCAACCTTATTCCGGTGACTCTTGGCAACATCGTCGGCGGCGGTTTATTTGTGGGTATGTTCTACTACAAAGCCGCCGGGCTCAAACCCGACGTTACAGCGGTCGGCTGAACAGGGCTGTCGTCGACAAATAGAAGCTAAATTTTCGTCAAAAATTGTAACTACAACAGCGAGTTCAACCTTTTTAACCTGGGCGGAGGCTTGGTGGCGGCTCCGGTCGGCCGCCTCCTCGGCCAGGTTGCGGATGTCCGTTGGCCGGTTGCGCACATAGGCCTGGGCCATCTTCTTGGCCACCTCCATAACTCGCTTCACCATCTCCGGCGAGTCGGCCAGGTTGACGACCTTGCGCGGCCGGCCCACGGGCCGCTTGGCCGGGGCCGCTGGCGCGGCCGCTTCGGCGGCCGCCGCGGCCGGCCCGGCGCGGACTTCGCGTCCGCCCTAGGTCAGCCAGCGGTCGAAGATGCGACGCACGTCGTCGTTGACCAGCGGCGGAAGTTTATCATATCCCGGCGCAGCTGCCCGTAGGCGGCCATGTCGCCGATCTGATCCAGCGGGGTGGCCAGCCGTATTCGTCATATTGCCCGTCCACGCTCTGGTTGTTCGGGTTGGCCGGGCGCGACGATATTCGCTGGAAGGGCGCGAGGCTGGCCTCGACGGCGGCCTTGAACTTGTCGTTGGCGTCGTAAGGTTCCAGAAATTCCAAGAGCAAGGCCCGGTCGGCGGCCTTGAGGCGGCTGGAAGGTATCGTACAAAGCGTTTTCCAGCAGCGCGTCCAGCTCGGCGTAGGCTTGTTTCTGTTCCCGCCCCCGCTTTTTGAGCCCAGCCCTCAGTCCATCCCGGTTAAGCTCGACTATCTCCCCATCATCAGCGATCTCAACCTTCATGTTCCGGTATTTGGATAGCAGCCACTGAGCCAGTGCTCCGGTGTTCTTCAGGTCAATGGGCCGGCCTTCGTCGTCCACAATCAGCGCGGGATCGATCTCCACCACATCGGCGGTGCGCCTCAGCGCGGCCTGCTCGTAAGTCTTCTGATCCAACCGCCGCACCTCCCCGCCCAGGCGGCTCCAGTCCCCGCTCCGGCCGAAGACCTGGGCAAGAATTTAACTTCAGGATCCAGCACGGCGGAGCAAATAACCAAAGCCTTTAACGGCATCGCCGACGCCATAGCGGTAGGCTCGGCGGACCATATAAACCGCCTGGCGGCCAAGGTCGAGACGGCGGTGGCCGGGGGCAAGACCCTGGAACAGGCCCTGGCGGACGAGGGCCTGACCTGGGCGGGGCAGCCGCAGACGATCCAGGCGGTGCTTCAGCGGCTGAAAGACAGGGGCGTCGTCCCGGCCGCGACGATCGCGGCCCTCAACCCCAACTCAAACCCTAACCCAGAGCCGCAGCCGGGGGCGGCTCCTGTAGAGCAAACCCCGGCGGAGGCGGCCGATGACGGAACAGCAGGCGCTGACGCAAATAATCAAACTAATCAGCCGGTGGAAACCCCTGCCGGAGAAGCTGACCAGTCAGCTGGATCAGGAAACGCTGCGCAAAGTGCTGAAGCTGGTGCGACAACTCCAGGACCAGGGGCTGTCGGGAGCGGGCTACAAGACCCCGGCCAGGCTGGCGGCAATGCAGAAAATAATCGAGAGCTGGACGGCCGGCCCGGCTCAAGCACCCCAAATACCCCCCCAGCAACGGGCGGCGGAGAGCCTGGCTTTCAGGACGATACACGGGCAGACGGCGCTGGATCAGAGACGGACCTTGACGGAACTGAGGAAGAGGCCCTAGACGAGACGGAGGAAGAGGCCGCGGACGAGACTGAAGACGAGACTGAGGAAGAAGAAGAAGAAGAGACGGCCCTGGACCCGGAGATGGAAGCCTTCATCAAGGTGATGGCCGAGAACCCCGACAACTCCCTGGAAGAGTTCCAGGAGGACTTGGCGGGGCTGGACCCGGAGACGGCCGAGAACTGGCTTAACCACTTCCAGGCTTACCGGGCGCTGGCGGGGAACCCCGGCGCGGCGGAGCTGAGGGAGCGGATGAAGGGGCTGCCCCTGGGGGCGCTGACTATTATAACGAACCAACTGAACCAGCGGCGGGCGGACGTCCTGGCCAGGATGGACGCCCTGGATGATGAATTTGAAAGTAGTCTGGAGGGAAACGATGAATCGGGCGATGCCTTACGGGATGGTCGGGGAGTCGACGGGAGAACGGGAAATACCAATATTGGCGAGGATGGAGACGGCGACGTAGGTGCTGATGAAAGTGGTGTGGGAGACGCCGCCGACGGAAGAAGCGGCGGGGAATCCAGGCCGGCCGCCGGAGCGAACGCCAGGGTTGAAGCCGTGCTTGAGCGAGCTCTCCTCGACGCCGGACGAAGCCCCGAGCAGGCCCGGCTCAGCTCCGTAATCCTCGGCGCGTTTTTCCGGGAGGCTCTGCGGCCCCTGGGGGTGGACCCGGCCCAGTGGGTGAGGAACAAACTGGCCGTGGTCGACGTCTCCGGCGGGCGGAGCGTGGCCGGGGAAGTGCGGCGGCTGGACCAAAGTGGGGAAAACCCTAGAGTAACTTCTGATGAAGTTCGGCGGATATCAGAGCTTCGGGCGCGAACCTGGAAGCATATCGGGTCTAACGGTTCCAAACATACTTTGTTTAATGCGGGCCTCTTAGTGCGCCAGGGCGCGAGTGGCCCCTGGCGGGCTCTTATCCAGCAAAAACTTAACCTGGCTTTGCGGTTATCCGACCCTGTGCTGACTGATTTCCTGCAAACCATGTTGAATACCCCGTCTCCTTATAGTAACATTACAGATGCTCGGGAGTTTTTGCGCCTGCAATATGCCGAAGGCGGGTTCAACGCGACGGAGGCCGAGGAAATAATCGAGGCTGTTTTCCCGCTTCTGGAGCGGGCGGCGGAAATGTTCAACGTCGAGGCCGTCGATATAGCGCGTGAGCTCCCCGTTAAGGTCGTATCGCCAAGTATGCTGGGCGCCGGCGTTATGGCGGCGACTTACAAAATTTATTGGCGCAATGAGGTCGCGTCGATACTGGACGTGTCGTCTGATTTACGGAAGATCGCGGGTGTGGGCAGCCGCTCGCCGATGGATGTGATCGCCCATGAATATGTCCATGCATTGCTGACTCAATTTATTGACGCTCCGCAGGTGCAGGCGCTGGCCCAGGCGGTGCAGACCGCCGCGGCGCCTTACTGGGTGACGCCGAACCCATACCCGATGTCCGCGTCAAAAACTGACCGCGCACATTGGTGGGGTCGGCACATGCCGACTAAATTTGATTTTGTATCCGATGACTTCAAATATTTTTACGCACCCACGGAGCTGGTCGCATTTGGGTTTGAAGGTTATTTGTCCGGGCAAGCGCCTATGTCCCAAACCTTTGACCAGGCGGACGCTAATTTTGCTTCAGCAATAAAGGCAATGGGAACCCGTGGGGTGACGCCTGAAGCGATATACGGAAAAATCGGGTTGCCTGTCGGCAGTAAAGTGTGGCGGGGAGATACCCCGGCTTTGACGACCTTTTTCCAAGATTTGGGGGCTTTATATGACCAGAGAAGATCAGATAATTCAAAAAGCGTTCCAAGAGCTACGGGAACGGTTCAAGCGGGTACAGGAAATGCCCGGAACAGAAATGTACAGAGTACACCAGGTAGTGGAAGCGCAGCGGAAAATGAACGAGAGATTCGAGAAAGCGCATCGGGAGAACCCGGAAGAACCTTTGGTGGAAGCGATCCTGACGTAGAGACGAATGAACGGAGAAGGACCTACTTCCAGTCCCCCCTCGCCGCCCCCCTCGCCGCCCCCCTCACCCTGAGCGCCTGGCCGGTTTTGGCCAAGCATAACGGCAAGACCATGCCGGCCAGGCAGCTCAGGGAGATCATAACCAACGCCCAGATCAAGAACCAGGACCGCGAGCTCCTCTTAGACTTCCTGCGCCTTTACCCCGACAGCCAGAAAATAAATTTCGACGACTTCCGCGAAGCGGTCAATATGACCCTGGAACCGCTGGGGCGCGTATCGGAAAGCAGATACGCCGACGTCGGGCTGGACAAAGTCAGCCTGCCGCCCCGGGGGCGGGACGACGCCGACTATTCCCTTATCCTTCAAGACCCCTCTATCGAACACGGAAGCACGAAGCATTGGAGCGAGCTGGCCAAAAACGCTTTTGGCCATCTGCGCTTCTGGCTGCGCGGCGAGGTCGCCTACGTCGCCGAGATCCAGAGCGACTACTTCCAGTGGGACGCCCGCGTGGACGCGGAGGCCGGACGCTGGGCGGCCAATGACCCCAACGCCCAGCGCGCGGCCAGGGACTGGCTCATGTATAACTGGAAGCCCCCGGCGGAGCTCCAGCAGCGGCTGGACGCCGCCGAGGCGTCGTTTGGACGACTTTCCAGAAAACAGATAGCTGAGCAGAACCGGCTGCTCGACGCCAAGAAGGCCGTCGAAGATGAAGGGCGGGCGCATCGGCGGGCTCTTTACGGCCAGCCTGAGGAAGTCGCCCGCGGGCGACTGGCGGAGCTTGACGTTATTGAAGAGGCTTTTAAACAGGGCCGCGACCTGACCCCGGAGCAGCTTGGATTTTTTGCCGGCCTATTTCCTGCCGACGCTTACCAACAGGCCGTGCGGGATGAGTATTCGACCTATTCGCGAGCGAAAGGCAAGCAAAAGGTTTCTATAGGGAGGAGCCTTTTGCGGGACATAAAGAGAGCCCGGACGTACGCCCTGAACCGCGCCGAACGCCAGACGCACGACAAAGCCCTGGCGGAGAATGAGGAATACCGCGACATCGTGCGGAGGCGGACGGAGGCCAAGGACGCCTACGATCAGTACGTCAAAAAGTCCTCGGTGCTGAAGGAAGACGCCGCGGCCGAAATGGAGATAATAAAGGACGAAATAAGCGCGGCGCAGAAGAAAGCCTATGGGGAGCGCCTGGTTCTCGAAGCCAAGAGGCTGGCCTCGGCCCCGGGCGACTACGCGACCTGGACCCCCTCCGCTGAGTGGGCGCGGCGAGACCAGGCGCTCCAGGCTAAGATGGACGAGATTGAGGCCAGGTACGACCGGCTGGACGCGCCGGTCAGGAAACGGCTGGATGAGATTAAACGACGCCAGCAGCGGCGCTCCGCGGAAGTAAGGGAGGGCCTGTCTCATAAGCAGCGACTCAGCTTGTCCGGGACGTCCGACGCCCTGGCCCGCGACGCCGAGTTCAGGGCGATTATGGAAGAAGAAGTCCTGGCTCTGCAGGAGCTGAACGCGCTTGACGACGAAAAGAAAAAGGAGCTGAATCCGCTATATAATGAACGGCATAAAATGGCGATGGAAAGGGTGGACGCCTGGAACGCCGAGCTTGATCGCCGGCTGGCGGCCTCGCCCCCGCCCGACGCCTGGAACGCCGCCGAGAAACGCTTCCTGGCCTTCGCCAATAACGAGCTTTACCAGGACCGCCTCATCCGCGAGGCCGTGGATGAGGCCGTTCGTCAGGGCCGTGAGACCGTCGCTTTCCCGACGCCTGACACGCTGAGCAAGATCGAGGGCTACGGGCTGGAAAACCTGCCCCCGGAAGAGGAAGAGGCCATACGCCGGATGGGCGGCCGCCGCGTGGCCCAGCAGCGCATGAAGAAGAGAACCGCCCCCATCCTCAAGAAGTACGCCGACCTGCCCAAGAAGCTGGCCAAATTCTACGGCGCCCAGAACGTCACCCAGGACGGCGATTGGGTCTACCTCAACCTGACCGGCGAAATAAAAAACCAGCCCATTACTTATTACCAGTCCCCTCTCGCCGCCCCGCTGACCCTCTCCGCTTTCGACGACCCGGCCTTCAAGGCCTGGCCGAAGAATAAGCTCGTCTCCGTGGCCGAGCTGCGGGCCTTCGCCACGCCCAAGACCGACAAGAAGACCGGCCGGGAGCTGCCCAGCCGCCTGAAGGCCGCTGACCGGGCCTTGATCCTGGAGTTCCTGGAACCCTATGACGCCAATGAAAAGTTCAGGGCCGGCGACTTCCAGGCCGCCGTCGAGGCCGGCCTTGCGCCGCTGGAACGGGTAACGTCCGCTGACTATGCCAATTATGGCCTGGAAGATGTTTATCCGCCGCTTCCGGGCGTGCTTCCTGATGACGGCGAGTACTCGCTCATCCTACAAGACCCGGCCGTCAAACACAATTACGCGGGTCATTGGGGTAAACAGGGCGCCAACGCTTTTGGGCATATACGCGTCTGGCTGCGCGGCAAGACTGCTTACATAGCCGAGACTCAAAGCGATTATTTCCAGCAAAAAGCCCGTTTCGATAAAGCGGTTGGGCGTTTTGGCGTTTCAAGCGAAGCCGCGTTACGTAAGGCTGAAACCTGGGCTGATAAAAATTGGACGACCTCGGCCGAGCTTCAGCAAAGGCTTCGTGACGCCGAGTCCGAGTGGCTGCCGCTTGCGAAAAAGGAGCGGGAGGCGGAGGCTCAACGGGGGATTCAGTCTTATAAAACCGCGGCTGAAACAAGGAAATATATAAAAGAGCGTTATGGCCGCCCAGGAGATGCGCATTACGATAGTAAAATGGCGCGTGCGCTTCTTGGTGTTGTAAAAGCCTATAGCTACGATTATTTAACCCCGACCCAAAGAGATGCGCTGGCCCGTGATGAAAATGTTCAACTTCTTTTACGACGGAGGGATAAAGAGAAGGAGGACTCGTGGCAGGAATATGGTAGAGCCCGCGCGGCGGCGGCGGAAGCTCGCGACAAAGTAAGCGCGATAGAAGAAAGCATAAGAACAGAGAGGGCGAAGGCCGTCAAAGAGCGACAGATTATCGAAGCTCAAATGATGGGGCGAAAGCGACGCACGTCTGTCAAAAACCCGGCTGACGGCTGGAATGCCGCCGAGGAACGCTTTCTCGCTTTTGCTGATAACGAGCTCTACCAGGATCGCCTCATCCGTGAGGCCGTGGCCGAGGCCATGCGCCAGGGGCGTGACGCGGCGGCCTTTCCTACGGTTGAAACACTCCGCCAGATTGAGGGCTATGATCAGGCAGGTGCTGGATTTGTTATAGATGGGGGTAAGTTAGCCCCTATCCTCAAAAAGTACGCCGACCTGCCCAAAAAACTGGCCAAATTCTATGGCGCACAGAACGTCACCAGCGACGGCGATTGGGTCTACCTCAACCTGACCGACGAGATCAAAAACCGGCCCATGCCCTATTACCAGAACACGCCCCAGGGCGTGGCCCGGGGCTTTATGTCCCTTCTGGACAACAACCGGCTGGCCCTGGCCTTCACCGAGGCCAGCGACGCCTCCTCCCCCATTCATGAGGGCATGCACGTCATTCTGGAGACCGTTCGGCAGGTGCTGGCCACCCCGCTGGACCAGATCGTCGACATGGCCGCCTACAATCAGCTGCGCCAGGAGATGATCACCCTCCGCGAGTGGATGGGCGAGACCAACCCTGAGGACGTGACGGCCGAGCCCAGCCGCCGGGGGCACGAGCGGGCGGCCGTGGGCCTGGAGACCTATATGATGGAGGGCAAGGCTCCCACCCCCGAGCTCCAACCCCTCTTCGACAAATTCAAATCCTGGCTCATGGGCGTCTACCGCACCGTCAGGGAGCTGCTGGATCGGACGCCCGGCTCCAAACCACTCAACCCCGAAATACGCCGCATCTTCGACCGCTGGCTGACCGAGGGCGGGCGGGAAGTGAGAGCCGGACCCGCCCCGGCCCCGGCCGCGGCCGCGGCGGACGCGCTCGGCCGGCCGGCAGGGTCAGCCGCGGCGACCGCCCGCGCCTCTTCGGGCGGCGCGGCCACGCCCATGGGGGCGACCGCCTCGGCCGTCGGGACCTCTTCGGGCGGCGCGGCCACGCCCCCGGCCAAGCGGCCCGTGGGCCGGCCGCGCAAGGTGGTCAAGCTGGCCGACTCGCCGGAGATGCCGCTCGACATGCAGAAGCGGCTCATAGCCGCGGCCAATAAAATGGCCCGGAATTACCTGCGCAACCGGCCCAGGGACGTCCAGGTTTCGGTTGAGGACGCGGCCTCGGAAGCCGTGACGGCGGCCCTGGCCAAGTGGCCCAATTATAACCCGGCCAAGGGCGCCGACTTCCTGACCTTCGTCCATCAGGAAATGCTGGGCGCGATAGAAAAATTCGCCAACCCCACCAACCTGGCCAGGTCTTACAACAACGACGAAAAATACATCCGCAACAACCTGGACAAAGCCGCCAGGGAGGCCGGCGTCGTCGACAGCCGGGACCCGGTGGAGCTGGCCGCGGCCCTCAACGCCTACCGCGCTTCCGACCCTAACGTAACCAAACAGGGTGTGGTCTATACCCCGCCCCAGATTCAAGCCGAGCTGGAATTTCGGAGGCTGAACAAAATCGCTTCGCTCGACAAACCCGCGCCGGGGGCGGAAGACGGCGAGGAAGGTGACCCGCTGGTCGAAACCCTGGCCAACCCGGGCGCCCGCGCCGACCTCAGCCTGGCGGCTGAGGAAACCGCCGACCGCGACCGGGGCATCGTGACCGACAGCGCCGCGACCTACTTCATCACCCATGACCCGGAGCTGCGGGCGCTCATGCTGGAAGAGGCCGACTTCTCGGAGGTCGAGCGCCGGCTCTTCGACCGCACGCTAGTCGGCGACGACGACGCGAGAAACCCCAAAGTTTTGGCCAAGCTGCCCGGCGTGGGGAAAGACAACCTTCTGCCCCTCCTGCAAAGCATACAGGAGAAGACGGCCGAGGCCGTCGACCGGCTGCGGGAGACGCGGCCGGAGCTGTTCGAGAACATGCGGGCCGTGCTGCAACTGGAGCAGGGGCCGGCCCCCGACATCGAAGACGCCCTC
>JAISRV010000416.1 GCA_031273445.1 Candidatus Adiutrix sp.
GGTGGCCGAAGCCGACCAGAAGAGGAAAGACCGCGCCTCGACCCCCGCCGGCGCTTAAACGTTTGTCTCATCGCTCATTTTTTGTCTCATCGCTCATTTGTTTCGTTTGTTACGCCCCGCCATTTCAAGGGCTGACAGCCAGCCAGCGGTTCCCATGTGTGGGCGAATATTTTTAAAAACCAGTCGCCCCAGGAGAGGGGCGACTGGTTGAAAAGCCGATAAACTCGCTCGCTGGGCAAAAATCGCATTTTTTGCCTAGTTGTGGTCTTGTCGGCCAAAAAAAGGCGATTGGTTTTTTTATGGACGGTTTCATCGTCACCGATATTAGGGGCCGGTTGCGCCTTAGAGCCATGCCCGCCTCGCTCGGCGCCGGCGACTTCACGCGCCTGGCCGATATTTTCAATAAACTCGCCGGCGTCGTCGACTGCCGGGTCGCCCCTTTGACCTTAAGCATTCTCGTTCTTTACGATCCGGAAAAGATAAGCCGCGCCGACGTCGTCGCTAAGCTGGCCGCCTACCAGCCGGAAGGCGGGCCGGCGGTTTACGATCAGGCCCCCGATCCTGAGGCGATGCCGCCCAACCCGGTCTGGTCTCACCTGGTAAAGCGGACGCTTCTGCCGGCCCCGTTTCGTTTCGCTCTCAATGGGCTGAAAGCCGTGCCCCATTTTTTCACGGGCCTGTTGTCGCTTTTTCAATTTCGCCTCAACGTGGAAGTGCTTGACGCTTCGGCTCTGGCGGTCTGTTTTTTGCGACGTGATTTCCGCGCGGCCGGAACCCTCCTTTTCTTTTTCGCCATCAGCCGGTATTTGGAAATGTGGACCAAACGGCGCTCCCGGGCCGGCCTTTTCCGCAGCCTGGCCGGCCATGTGGAAAAAGTCTGGGTTCGAACTGAAAACGGCGAAGTGCTGACGCCGGAATCGGAACTGACCGAAGGCCGCTTGGTGGTCGTGCGCTCCGGCGGCCTGATCGCGGTGGACGGCCTGGTCGTGGAAGGCGAAGCCACGGTCAACCAGTCGTCCATGACCGGCGAACCGCTGGCCGTGCGCCGGACGCCGGGGGGGGCCGTCTTTGCCGGCACCACGGTGGAAGACGGCGAAATAGTCATCAGGGCGACCAAAGTCGGCGGCGGCACGAGGGTGCAATCCATAATCCGCTATATTGAAGAATCTGAAGCCTCCAAAGCCGGCCTGCAGGGGCGGGCCGAAAGGCTGGCCGATTCCATCGTGCCCTTCAGCTTTGTTTTAAGCGCCCTGGTCTACCTCGTCACCGGCGACCCGTTAAAGGCCGGGAACGTCCTTTTGGTGGATTATTCCTGCGCCATCCGCCTTTCCACCCCCATCGCCGTGCTGACGGCGCTGCGTGAAGCCAACGAAAGGGGTCTTTTAATCAAAGGCGGCCGTTTTATTGAAGAAATAGCGGGCGCCGACACCATCGTCTTCGATAAAACCGGCACCCTGACCGAGGCCAAACCCAGAATCGCCGCGGTCATTCCCTTCGGCCGCTTCAGCCGCGCGGAAGCTTTGAGGTTGGCCGCCTGCCTGGAGGAGCATTTCCCCCACCCGGTGGGCCGCGCCGTGGTGCGGCAGGCCCGGCTGGAAAATCTGCGTCACGAGGAAGAACATGCCCGGGTCAACTATGTGGTGGCGCACGGCATTTCCTCCACCTGGCGGGAGAGGAAAGTCGTTCTGGGCAGCCGCCATTTTGTGCTGGAGGATGAAAACATAAAGCTGAACGAGTCTGAAGAGGAAATCGCGGAAAAGGAAGCCTCGCTGGGCCGCAGCCTCCTTTATATGGCCGTGGGCGGGCGTCTGGCCGCCATAATTTCCATTGAGGACAAACTGCGCCCGGGCGTCCGCGACCTTCTCGGCGCCCTGGCCGGCGACGGCCTGGACCGGGCGGTCATGCTCACCGGGGATATTGAAAGCACGGCCGCGGCCCTGGCCAAAGAGACGGGCTTCACTGAATACCGTTCCCACATGCTGCCCGATGAAAAGGCCGCTTTTGTAAAAAGTCTGGAGGCGGAAGGGCGCAAGGTGATCATGGTCGGCGACGGCCTGAACGATTCGGCCGCCCTGTCGCAGGCCGACGTCGGCATTGCCATGGCCGACAGTTCCGCCCTGGCCAAAGACGTGGCCAACGTCATTCTGCTGGGCGGACAATTGCGGCATCTGCGCACGGCCCGGATTCTTTCGGCCAGAACCATGAGCCGCATCAAGAGCAACTACTGGGCCATCGTTTCCCTGAACACCGTTTTCCTGGGCCTGGGTCTTTTCGGCTTGGCCGGGCCGGGCGTCACGGCCCTGCTGCACAACGCCACCACGGCCCTGGTGGCTTGGCGCGCCTCCCGGCCATTTCTGGCGCTGGGAGAATTCACGGAGGACCTGACGGAAAAAACCGGCGCCGAGGCCGGCGAGACCGCGGCGGCGAATATGGAGAAATAAAAATGATCACGAGTTTTATAAACGGCCGGGTGCGCCTGCGCGACGAACGCTTCAAGGATTCTGAAACTTCGGCCGCCGCCGCGGCCGCGGTGGAAACCTGCCCGGCCGTGACCAGGGTCGCGGCCAACCCGCGCACCGGCAGCCTGCTGATAGAATACGACCCCGCCCGGATGGATATGGAAGCGGCGCGGGCGGCGCTTTTAAGTTTTTGCCCGGAAGGGGCGGCCCGACTGGACGACGAGGCCGGAGAGGGAAGCGGCGCGGCCTTTTCCAAAGGCGGCCTGGCCGATTTTCTCGGCGGCGGCTGCGCCGGCGGCCGGTTCAACAAACAGGCTTGGGAATATGCGGCCCTCCTGAGCGCCTTCGCCGTCTGCGCCGGCTCGGCTTTTTTGCGCTCCAAGGGCCTGCATGTGCAAAGCG
>JAISRV010000064.1 GCA_031273445.1 Candidatus Adiutrix sp.
CCCCAGGCCAGGCCGGCTTTTCTGACGGCGGCGGTCATGGCTTTCGCCCACACCATCGGCGAATTCGGGGTGGTGCTGATGATCGGCGGCAATATTCCCGAGGTCACGCGGGTGCTTTCGATGCAGATTTACGTATATGTGGAAAACATTGAATATGGGCGGGCCCATGTTCTGGCCGGGGGCATGGTGATTTTCGCCGTATTGACCATGCTGGTTTTGCGGACGCTCAACCCCAGAGGCGGCGCGGCCATGGGCGGCCGCCGATGAACCGGCCGCGCCGGCGGCCCTGTAGCTTCTTAAGTTGCGGGGTTTCCCGACGACAGTTGGCGGGAGGAGAGCAGAAATCGCGGGAGAAGGTCTTATGACCATTGAAGTCGATTTGCGTTTTAATTACCGCGAGCCCAAAGGGCCGGGGCTGAATTTTGATTTTTCCATGGTTCTGCCTTCCAGCGGCGTCATTGCCGTAACCGGGCCCTCCGGGGCGGGCAAGACCACGTTTCTGCGTTGCCTGGCCGGGCTCAACCGCGCGCGGGGCCGCCTTACGGTCAACGGCAAGGTCTGGCAGGACGAAAAAGTGTTTCTGCCGACCCACAAACGGCCTCTGGGCTACGTCTTTCAGGAGGCCAGCCTCTTCCCGCATCTTTCCGTGCGCCAGAATCTCAATTACGGGGCCAAGCGGCGGCCGATCCGGCCGGATTCCGTCGCGATTGATCTCAACCGCTTCATCGCCATTTTAGGCATCGGGCATCTCCTGGAGCGCAAGCCCGACACCCTCTCCGGCGGCGAACGTCAGCGCACGGCTCTGGCCCGGGCCCTGGCCGGCCATCCGGATATTCTGCTTCTTGACGAGCCCCTGGCCGCCCTGGATCAGGACCGCAAGGAGGAGATTTTGCCTTATCTGGAAAGCTTGAGGGAATTGACGCTGCCTATAATTTACGTCAGCCATTCGCGTGATGAAATCGAGCGCCTGGCCACGACGGTGGTCAAGCTGGAGGAGGGGGCCTCAACGGCCATGACGGCGGTCAAGCTGAAAGAGGGGGCCTCAACGGCCACGACGGCGGCCCTGCCGGAGGCGGCGGCGCTCAAGGCGGCTTGATTTTTTAAAATTATAACTTGGCGGCATGCCGGCGCAGCTTTTTCAAAACAGTCCACTAGGGGCGGCGGGCGCTGTGGTAGCGTTGCCGGAAGTATTTCTGGTCGAGTTCGGATACGGTCACTTTTTTGCCGGCGCCGGGGGCGTGGATGAATTTGCCGTCGCCGATATAGATGCCGACGTGTCCGATTTGGCCGCGAGGCGAGTTTCTGAAAAAAACCAGGTCGCCCGGGCTCAGGTCGCGTTTTTTGACCCGACGGCCGTATTTGGCCTGCGTGGCCGACGAGGGCGGCAGTTTGATCCCGTGGCGCTCGTAGACGTAGAAGGTCAGGCCGCTGCAGTCGAAGCCCCTGGGGGAGCGGCCGCCGTATTGATAGGGGGCGCCTATATACCGGCCGGCGGTTTTGGCCGCGGCCGCGCCGATGGAATTGCGGCCCGCCTGGCCGCCCAAAAAGCCGCAGCCGCTTAAAAACGAGGCCAGGGCCAGGGCCAATAAGCCCGTATTCAGCGCGTTCAACACGCAGCGCTTCAACACGTAGCGCGATGATTTTTCCCTCATGGTTCACCCCCAGGGTTTCGCCCTGGACCCCGAATGCTCCGCCAGGGCTTCGCCCTGGACCCCGGATGCTCCGCATCCGAGCCGTAGCGGCCGGGTCGGCGGGCGGTTCCTGGTCGGCCGGGGCCGCCCGTCAGGGCTTGAGAGGCGGCGGTTCAGCCCTTTATGAGGCTGTCGGCGGTCATTTCCCGGGGCACGACCAGTTCCATAAGGTTAAGCAAAGTCGGCGCCAAATCGCTCAACTTGCCGCGCCGATCCGTCAGGCGGCCCGCCCTTTCCGCGGCCACATGGATGCATTCCACCGGAAAAGTGGTGTGGCTGGTCTTGACCAGGCCGGTTTCAGGGTCGATCATTTCTTCCGCGTTGCCGTGGTCGGCGCTGATGAGCACCTGATAGCCCCGGGCCGTCAGGGCCGGGACGAGTCGCGACAGGCACTCGTCGACCACTTCCACCGCGCGGACGGCCGCCTCCATCACCCCGGTATGACCCACCATATCGCAGTTGGCGTAATTGACGACGATGAAGGGGTAGTCCCGCGGCAGAAATTCTTCCAAGAGCTTTTTGGTGAGAATATAGGCCTCCATCTCCGGATGGCTGGCGAAGGCGGCCGGGTCGAAGCGGCCTTTGATTTCCGTCTGGTCTTCCAGGGGAAAGGGGCGGGTGGATTTTCCGTTGAAGAAGCTGGTGACATGGCGAAACTTTTGGGTTTCCGCCAGGCGGAGCTGCCTGAGGCCGGCCGAGGCGACCACTTCGCCCAGAAGGCGGGGCAGGCCTTCGTCGCCGCCCATGGGCCCCAGGAGATATTCCGTCAGTTCATCGTAATAACGGGTCAGCGCCAGATATTTGACCCGGGGCCGGTAGAGGAGCCGGCCGGGATAAGCCGGGTCGACGAAAGCCTGGGTCAGTTCAATGGCGCGGTCCTGACGAAAGTTGACGTGCAGCGCGCAGTCGCCGTCGGCCATGCCCCGGTAGCCTTCGGCGGCCAGGGGCGGAATGTATTCGTCGACCATGTCGAAATGGTCGGGCGTTTTGTCGTGGGCCCAGGCATATTCCACGGCGGCGATGGGGTCGGCGAAAGGGCGGCCCAGGCCTTCGGCCAGCGCCCGGTAGGCCTGGTCGGTCAAAGCCCAGTCGCGGCTGCGGTCCATGGCGTAATAGCGGCCCATCATGGTTCCGATGGCGGCGCGGCCGACCTCTTCCATGACTTTGAGCAGTTTGGCCAGAAATTCCGGGGAAGAGCGGGGCGGCGTGTCGCGGCCGTCCAGAAAGGGATGGAGGCGCATGAGGCCGGCATTATTTTCCCGGCGGGCCTGGCGCATGATTTTGAACAGGTGTTCCTGGTGGGCGTGAACCCCTTCATCCTGCAACAGGCCCATCAGGTGGAGAACCCCGCCGGTTTTTTTCCAGCTCTCCATCAGTTCGGCCCATTTGGGCAGTTTGAAGAAGCTGCCGTCTTTCAGGCCGTCGTCGATGCGTTTCAGTTCCTGAATGACGACGCGCCCCGCCCCCATGTTCAGATGACCGACTTCGCTGGAGCCCTGGTAGCCCTCCGGCAGGCCCACCGGCTCGCCGGAGGCGTCAAGGAGGGTCCAGGGGCAGGTCTCTAAAAGGGAGTCCAG